>WGMQ01000048.1 GCA_016125005.1 bacterium
CCCCGGCGGCGCCATCGAGCAGGTATTCACCACACCGAGCAAACGCACCACCCTGGTGAACAACATCGTCGATGCCATCAAGAACGATCCGGGCGGCTACAACGCGGGCGTGAACTTTGACGTCGAGTTTTCGTGGGGCTCGAGCGTCCGCGATGGCATCGTGCTCCTCCTTCAGGAACTGCGCACGGCATTCGATGCGCAGGGGCTTGCCGACAAGGAGATCAGTATCTATACGCACCCGACGCTGAGTACCAGTCAGTGGAACATCGCGGGCATGGAGCCGTATATCGACTACCTGATCTACAGCGGTTACGACTTCAGCACGGGTACCACTCCCAACGCGGTCGGCGACTGGGCCTCCATGACGTCCAGCGACACGCGCATTCCCGGTTACTTCGAGCAGGGGCTTCCGCCGGAAAAGCTGGTGATCGCGTTCCCGACCTACGGACGTACCTGGGACGACACCACGCAGTATGGTGTCAGCGGCGGGTCATCCGGTTCCACGGGGCGCGGCTTCACCGATGGCCTCTATGACACCACGATCAATACGGCCAATGGCGGTCCCCAGACCCATAATTACCAGACGGGCGACGAGACTGCCTGGTACACTTACAATGACGGCACCGATCACGTCGTCGTCTGGGAAGGCATTGAGGGCATCAACTACAAGATTCGCCAGGCGCTCACCATCCAGGACCCGACCTCGGGCGTGAACATGGACGGCCGCAAGGTCGGCGGCGTCGCCTTCTGGTCGATGAACTGGCTGGCGGAGACGACCTCCCGCGATCCGCGCACCAATACCACGGTAACCCGCACCCGAACGTACCCGCACTTCTATCAGGTGCTTCAGGAGGCGCTGTCGGCGAAAGGTCAGACCCGGTTCCTGATCGATGGCTTCGAGGGACGCGACCCCCGCTGGCGTGACCCCGACCTTGCCTTGGACACGGCGGGCGACACGGACAACAATTCGAGCTGGGATAATCTCGCCCGTCCCTCGGGCTCGGGGGCTCCCAGCAACAGCACCCTCGCAGCCACGGTGAACTTCGATTTCGAGGCAGCCGGTCCCAACAAGGGCGTGTTCGCGCACGAGGTGCTCAACAGCACCTTGGTCCCGGGCACTCGCGATCGTCACGCCGTTGCGGCGCTCTTCGATAGCACGACGCTCCTGCAGGCATCCATCCATACCGCCACGGCCTACTCGGGTCGCACGGTGCGCATGCTGGTGATTGATGCGAACGGCCAGCTCGAGGCAGGTCCCACTATCTCCCTCAACGCCACCGGGTGGCGGACGCTGAGCTTCGATCTGACGGCAGGCGCCACGGGATTCACGACCGTGGAACCGAACTTCACCACCGGCGACGGCGTGATCCAGACCGCCGGCGGGGGAGCGAAGGACATCGCGTTCTACGGCTTCGCGGTGGAAGGCGGTGGTGCGGGCGTCGTCACGGTGGTCTTCGACGAGATCACCTACGAACACGTCAACCCGGGCGGGAAGAACTACAAGATCAACGAAGTGCGCTATGATGGCAACACGGGCGAGTTCGTCGAGATCTACGGCCCGGCGGGCAGTCTCCCCGCAGGCATGGAGATCCGCACCATTGTCGGGACGGACGGCTCGGTCTCCGCGTTGCCGATCAGTGGCTCGATCCCCGACGACGGCGGCGGCTTTGGTTACTTCGTTGTGGGCGACAGCAACGTCCCATCGGTTGACTACAGCACCGGTTTCTCGACCAGCACCAGTCAGCTTTCCGACGCTAATCCGAGCGGCCTTCAGCTCTGGGATGCGACCACGGGCGGTGTCTACGACTCGGTGGTCTACGAGGCCTTTGGTGGTATCGACGATCTGGCGCGCGTGGAAACACTCGGCGTCGTTGACGAGGGATGGCCGTGGCTGGGACGCATCTCGAACGGCACGGACGGATCCTCCGCCGGCTACACGGCAGGTCGCTATCCCGATGGCAACGACACCGATGTGAACTCGGCGGACTTCTCGTCGATGGTGGCAACGCCCGGTGCGGCGAACGGTGGAAAGGTCCCGGGCGGCGCGGCGACGTATAGCTTCGACACGGTGCCCGCGGCTGCCTTCCAGTCATTCCAGACCTTCACGGTGGCCTCGCCCGCGGTCGGCGCATCGGCGGGCGGCGGCAACGCGCACCGCTGCGTGGACACCACCGGCGGCGGCGTGATGAGCTTCATCGGTGATGCGGCACTGGGAGCGGGCGGCACCGGCTACAAGGTCACCGGCGAAGTCTTCATCCCCGCAGCCGCGGCACCGGCACAGGCGATCGGCGTGGGCTTCTGCGGCAGCCAGGGCAGCCACTTCTTCACGGCATCCCAGGCAGCTGCTGGCTACGAGAACGGCTACTGGATCATTTTCGAAAATCAGGCTGGAATCGGCCTCAACGATGGTCAGGCAGACCACCCGGGCGTCTTCCATTTCCTCCACGCCACCAACGACAACATGGATGGCAACCCGACCGAGCTCCTGGGTTCGGCAACGCTGGCAGCTGCGGGCGTGACCGAGGGGGCCTGGACGACCTTCGAGTTGGTCGTTGACCCCTCGGCGGCGGTGGGATCGCGACTGGTTGTAGTTTCGCGAGACTTTCCGGAAAGATTTCCGCGACTTTCCGGAAACTTTTCTTTTCGTTGCTGGCACGGTATTTTCAAGGCGCGCTCCAGTGCGTCATGCTGACGCGGCTGTCAAAAGACGGTCGTTCGCAAACTGATGCCAAGCCGGGTCGGCCTCGATCCCGATGAACGGGCGACCCTCCAGGATGGCCGCCTCGCCGGTCGTGCCGGAGCCCGCGAACGGATCAAGAATCGCCTCCCCTTCCGGAGCGCAACGCACCAGTTGCCGCATCAGCCCGACCGGCTTCTGCGCTGGATGCTTCTTGTTGGCACTGTCCACGCGCTCACGAATCACGCCAGGGAATGGGCCACGACCATCGGCCCGAAGGCACTTCCACTTCGTTCCCCAGACGACATACTCGGCCTGGTGGCGGAAGTAGCCCGTGTGGGGCGGACGTGCGGCCTCGGTCTTGTCCCAGGCGATCACGCCACGCCAAACGAAGCCAGCGCACTGAATGGCATCGGAGACGGCTGGCAATTGCCTCCAGTCCGTGAAGGCGAGGATGTAGCCCGTCTCCCGAAGAATCCGGTACGCCTCCAGCAGCCAGATCGTGCACCAGGTGGTGAAGGAGCGCTGGTCCCGATTATCGCCGAGGAGGAACGGGCGGGCCGCGTAGCGGTGATGGTTCTCGTTGGAGATGTACTTGTCCATCGGCGCCTTGGCCCGGTCCTTTGCGTGAGTTCCGCCGGATGAATATGGCGGGTCCGTTACCACCGCTCCGATGCTCCCTGATTCGATCTCAGGCATGACCCGAAGTGCATCCCCCAGATGCAGTTGAAAGGCGCTCATTAGTAGGTCCCCCGACCCGTGGCTTGGTCGCTTCCTGGGCGACTCGGTTGATTGTTCCGGCCATGCCGTTTTTGGACTCGTCAGGCAGCGCATTACGCTGCGACCCGCCGGAGCGGGTTTCGTCCTAGTCAGGAATCAGCCCAGGTGCCGGTTATCGCTAGCGCGTACCAGAACGACCCTCCATCACAGACCAGCATCAGGCTACCGGGACCAGATGGCGTATAGACCTGCACGCTGTTAAATGACCCGCCCGGGTCGTAAATATATCCGGAGCCCGTTTCGACCTCGGCCCCAGAGGTGTTTGCCACGATCAGGTACCAGACTCCGGCCAGGCTGGGACCCGGATTCGGCAACGTGCAGTGTTTGTCGCCGATGAATGCAATCGTGCCGGACTGTGATGCCGACAGACTGAGCGGAGGGGTAAATGACCCTTCTGCGATAACCGGCAGTTGCCTCGGCATGAGCGCTGCCGAATCGATGCCGTCCAACAAATCCGAGTTGAGGTTCGTGACCTTCGTAACAGCGTTCACGGTGAATGGCGCCGCCCCGCTCGTCGCAAAGCTCGCCGCTGGGCCGCCGGAATAGTTGAACATGGCGACCGCCGCGGTGCTGTTCGTCGACGTGGCCGAGATCCGAGAGCCCGCGCCGCTCGTCGTGATCGTGCCGCCCGTGATCGCCACGGCGTCGGACGCCTGCGTGGAAATGGTGCCAAGCCCCAACGCCGTTCTCGCGGCGCTCGCTGACGTCGCCCCTGTTCCACCGCTGGTGATCGGCAGCGCCGTCACAAGGCTCAAGCCGCTCGCTCCCAGTGTCGCGATTGTGTCGCCATCGCGCTTCACGGTGAACGGCGCCGTCGTTCCGATCTCAATCGAAGGTATATCAACCGCGCTGAAGTCAGGGCGCCCATTGACTTGGATCGAGACGGGGCTCACTGCTCCCAGCGTCAGACCCGGCGCCGTTAGCTTGGCAACTGCCATCACATGATCGGCCACAATGGTCCCGCCATCATCAGGCAAGACCGCTGGATTGGCATCCGCCGACACGACCAAGCCGCGGATCAGTGCGCCCCGCGGCGGTTCGCCGTCGGATCCGTTTACCGCGTAGAGTCCCCATCCATTCTCATCCACGGCGGAAGCCACGATGCCGGTCGCTCCGGTCGTCGAGGTGCCGATGCCGCCATCCACCTCGACGACTAGACCCTCCCCATATGTTCCGGCCTGAATATTCACGGGACGAGACACGACAACGTGGCTGGTGGCCAGATCCAACGCCTGGCCGCTCAGGCGAAGGAGGCCCTGGGCGTCCTCGCTGAGCGTTACCGGCTGGTACAGCATCCCGGCGCCGGTCTCGGTGATGGCCGTATAGACGCCGTTGCCGTCCGTATCCAGCCGCACCTCCTTGGTCCAGATCGGAGGCCAGTTGGCCTGGGCGTCGACGTCGCCGGACAAGATCCACAACGAGAGTAGGGCAAAGAGAGCAGCAGTCATGGTGCGCATGAGACTTCCTTTCAGGAGTTGTGGAGGCTGAATGCAGCCTGCAAGAATTGGTGGCCGCCAGCGGCCTCGACAAACAGGTAGAGGGTTTGTCCGCCGACCACGGAGATTGCTCCCGTGGCGGCAGCACCCGTGTGGTTCCCGGCACCGACCAGCGCCTCGATGTAAGGCGCCTCCGAGCCGACGATCCCCGTGCTGATCCTGATTCGCGTCGCGCCTGTCGATGCCCAGCCCTGGCTGTGCACGATCTGAAGATCCCGGATCGTCCACTCTGCTTCCGCCGGACCCGGCACCACAAAGCGCAGTTCCTCGCCCTCGGCGGTCTCGCTGACCACACCGGGGAAGGAACCGACAAAGGGCATGATGACCCGGCGGGCCGTGATGAACGCCTCGATGGCGGAGATGTGGCTCGCCAGCAGGTTCACAGGGCCGACGCGACCCGGCGAACCGATCCCCGAGTAGCTCGGCAACATCGACCGCCCCGCATCGCTATCGTGGAAGCGCAGGCGGCCCCATCTATTGATCGAGAACTGCCCCGGCCCCGGCGTTCCTTCCGTCTTGGTGCGCGGACCCGCGGGCGACACGCACACCACCGACAGCGCCGCACCCGGCGCCGGAACCTCGTTCAGCCAGACGTCGAACGGCGCCGTCGCGGGCACCGTCACGGCCTCGTCCTCGATCGCCAATGGCGTGTCGCGCAGATCGATCAGCGGAGTCCACTCAAGAAGGTCGGCAGGGAACATTAGACGAACGCCACCGTTCGGACGGTTCCAGTGGCGTCCTTGAACTTGAGCTTGTTGCTATCGTCCACGTCCACGAACAGTTGCAGCGGCCCCAGGACCGACGTATTGCCGCCGAAGAGCCGCAGCAGCTCGCCCATTTGGTTGGGCGGCACGATGCCACCGAATTGGCTGTACACCGCTTCGGGGAGAGCCTCGGCGCCATTGCCCGAGATCGTGCGCAGACCAAACGTCTCCCGGATGTCCTGGATGTCGGAAAGTACGATGTCCGTGGCCGAGGGCCGAACCTTCACCACGGCGATCGGCGCCAGCCCGGCAGGCACATGCTCCCAGGCGTTGATGCGCGTCAGCCCTGGATCGGCGGCCCCATCGGTGCCCTTGATCACTGTGATGTCGAAGTCCTCCACCACCGCATTCGCGTCCTGCACCAGCGACACATTGCCCGCACCATCGATCACCTGGCGAGACACGCTTCCGGCCAGGGTGAACTTGGGGGCCAGGCACACGATGTCATAGCGCGTCAGCGTCGGACTCGTGCTGGCCTCGATCACCTTGGTCTGTCCATCGTTCCAGATGAAGTAGAAGTGCCCGTTGTGGTTCACACCATCGTTGATGATCCCCGATCCACGGGTAAGCTTGATGGTCATGCTCGCCGGGTCGCTCGGCACAGCCAGGCATTCCGCATAACGGAAGCTGGCACGCCGGAATCCGTACCAGTACGGATCACCACCCAACATCGTCAGGATCGCCTTGATGGCGCTATCCCGCGACGTCAGGATCGCCTCGGCGACTTCTGCCTCTGACGTCTGCGAATAGGGCGTAAAATGGAACTGCTTCCCACTGCTCGGCATCATGCATCCTCCAGCCAGATTTGAACCTCGACACCCGCCGCCTTCGTTGCTTCGATCTCTTCCCGAAGCTGGCGACACCTCGCCGCGTCGATCTCCGAGCCGCCCCAAAAGCTGCGACCCCAGTACGACCGACGCCAGAAAGTGGATACCCGACGCATCGGCGTCCGGACGACAACAACAGCAACCGCAAATGGCGTGTCCCGGAACCGCGGGCCGCGCGGAATGCCGAACGAACACCAATACGAATCGCGCCAGTAGGATCGGCCCCAATAGCCCGTCGATCGCGGCTGTGCGGCGCCCAGCGGCCTCGGCATCACCGGCGTCGCCCAACGGGCGCCACGCCCCCAGAAACTGCGGCCCCACGTCCCCTGCCGATAGCACAGCGTGAAGACGTCCAGCACAGCGGCCGCTCCCACCACGCGCTCCGCGGCGGCGCGCAGAGCGCCCTCTGTCACGCGGTCGGGAATCAGCCCCAGGCGAATCCGATAGTCATAGTCGGTCTCGCGCGGCAGGCGCGGAATGCCACGCTCCACGCCATGAAGATCCAGCCATTCCCCCTCGGCTCGCCCGATCTCGGTTTCCGCCAGCAGACGCTCCAGCCATTGCTCGAAGTCGGCCCAAACATGGGCCGCGGCTCCAAACACCGGGTCCTTCGCCACCTGCTCAACCGGCAGCCCATCACCGAGCCAGGCGAAGTCGCCCCACGCCATCGCGGCCCACATCGGCACGTCCACCGTCACGCGGCGCCGCGTCAGCCCCCTCATCAGCCAGGAAGGCACACTACGCATCATCTCCAGATAAAGGGCATCGCCGGAGGCAGGAATCATTGGATCGTCACCGATTCCACCGTCGTGCGCAGCAATTGCCGGGGCGAAGCCACCAGGTCGCCGCCCGGCGCCAGCACCGCCACGTCAGCGATCGAGCTATCGGCCGAAAATACCGCGGCGCTGATCCGGGACCGCGTCAGCCCCTCGCCGATCGCCAGGCTGTTCAGCAGGGCGATCACCGCATCGCGTGCCCGGCCTACCGCGTCGGCACTACCGCCTGCCCGAAGCACCACCTTCAGCCCGACCGGCACATTCACCACGTCGGCCCCCCACACGTTCACCACGATCCCCGCGGCGCGCGCATCCGAGTCCACCGCACGGCGCACCCGCTCGCCCAGCAGTCCGTTGTAGCCGTCCGAGCCGTCCGTCACATACAGGTCAACCCACCCGCCTAGATGGGGCCGAATCCGCTGCTCGCTCACCGACGCCCGCCGCACCTCCGGCAACATGGCCGCGTACCGAATCGCCGCTGCCGTGCCCCGGCGCTGCGCCTGCCAGCGCGCCGCAATCCGTTGGCGGAACTCCTGATCCGTCTCCGCCTCGTTGCCGCCGACCAGCGGCTGCGGATTCCGAAGTCGCAGCCCCGTCTGGCCGTCCGACCAGGTCGCTGCCGAATCTGGGAACCAAACGCGATCCGCCGGGCGGTTCCCCGCGAGACCCGCCTCCGGCGCCTCCACGTTGATCAGCACTTCCGACGCCGAGGTCGCCACCGAATCCGTGACCAGGTACTTCACGCCGGCGACGTCCACCAGCACGTTCCCCGCTGGGATCGACAGCGCGCCCGCCGACGTGCGCGTCAGCCGAACCTGCCCGATCGCCTTCGCCGCGGCTTGCCGTTCCATCTCGTAATGATCGAGCGCCAGCGTATCCAGATCGGCACCCTGCGCCGCGGCCACAAAGGTCTTGGCGATTTCCGTCAGGGCCAGCCGCTGGGCATCGCGCTTCATCAGCGCCATCACCCCGGCCAACCCATTCAGCAGCGTGCCCTCACGCCTGGCATCCAGATCGGGCGCCCTCATTTCGATCTCACGGATCGCCAGCTCCACATCCTCGCTGGCCGTTCTCATCAGGTCCGCCATGTCACACCTCGATCCTCGTCAGGTCTCCAATGGCGCCGAACGCCGTCTGCACGCGCCAAGAGATCGCCAGCGACGAATCGCTGGACGAAACTTCCACCGCCACGACGCGCGTCACCCCGTCGAGCTTCGCCAGCCCGCTCCGCACCCGCGCCCGCAGTTCCATCGTCAATGCCGTCGTGATCTGCCGCCCGAGGTAGCGCTTGATCCCGGCCCCCCACGTCGGCGCCCAGGGCAGGCAGGCCAGCAGCTTCGCACCGCCCGGCGCCGAGTACTCCGCCGCCCGCTCCTCCGCAGAAGCATAGGCCCGCCGATCCTCGACCTCACTGGCCACCAGTTCCGGCCCATCGGTCGCCGGTTCCGTCAATAGCCACCGGTTGATGATCTCCCGCATCGCGGCCAGATCGTCCACCCGCCCCAGGTCGCCATCGGGGCCTCGATGCCAGTCGAATCGCGTGAATCGGATGTCGCGCATCTCAGCCCCCCGCCGCCACGTTGGGCGAACCGGCCACGATCGTGGCACCACAACCGCAGGCGTCACCCACGCGCGAGACCGGCATTCCCTCCGCCAGCACCGTCGACGAAC
This sequence comes from bacterium, assembly GCA_016125005.1. Lineage (GTDB taxonomy): Bacteria > Sumerlaeota > Sumerlaeia > SLMS01 > SLMS01 > WGMQ01. The sequence continues at coordinate 8,992 of WGMQ01000048.1, forward strand.
CCTCGATCACCTGGTTTGTTCCGTGTCCTGGGATGGGGCAGGCATGCAGCGCCCCCACCGTCACCACCAGTTCCCCGTTCACCCGCGTCCGCGTGGTGATCGCCGTGATCACGCCGCCGTGATCCGTGGGAGAACCATCGACGGCGACTGCTGGCATGGGAACCTCATCAGTTCAGTAGGATGGATGGCGCCGTGATCGTGATCGCACCGGCTGCCGTGATGCTCAGTGTTGCCTGCGCCGTGATCGAAACCGCTCCCGTCGCTGTCACCGTCGTCGCCCCGGTCACCGTCGCTGTCACGTTGCCCGTCACTCCAAGCACGACGTTTCCCGTCACGTTGACCGTTGCGTCCTTCGCGATCGTGACCTGGACGCTGCCGTCCACGATCAGTGTGTCGTCCTTGCCGACCCTCGTGGCACGCGGCCCGTGGACGATCCGTGTTTCCGATTCGTCCACTTCCACCCGCAGGTGGCCGCGCAGGTGGATGACACCGCTGTCACCGTCGCGACCTTCAAAGAGCACCACGTCCGCGGCCTCCCCGTCAGGCACGGTATCAACCCCGTTGTACATCCCCCACATCGCAATGCCCATGTCCAGGTCGCCGCCCGGGAAGAAGGCCAGCACCTCGTCGCCAACCCTTGGCAGCGCCACCAATCCCCGGCCCATCCCCACATACGGCATGAACAGCCGCAGGTTCACCTTAGTCCCCAGCGGCTGAAGCACGCAGCCCAGCAACACCGCCGAACGCGATGGCGTGACCGCCACCCGCTCCACCTGGGCGATCTCGCAAAACGGAGGCACCACACCGGGAATCTGCATCGTCAACCCACCGTGATTAGATTCGCGCATTCCATGCGCACGCTCAGGCCGTCGCTCGCCGACCAGGTGAAGGTCATCTCCCGCACCTGATAGACCGGCGCCAGCTCCTCGTATCCCGCTGCGATCGCCTGCGCCACCGCGGGGGAATAGCCCTGCCGTTCCAGGAACCGCACACGCGCCGACATGCCCAGCCCGTAAAGGCTCGCGCGCTCGCTTTCGTTCATGAAGACACTGATCGAGTCTCCCGGCTTCAGCGCCAGCAGGCTCTTCCCCTCCACGCTCGTCACATCACGCGTCTCCAGCGTCAACGTCATGTCCGCCTCCGCCAGCCGTGTCCAAATCGCCCGCGCCGTCCGCCGCAGCTCCTCCACGTCCGACACGTTCGCCAACCGAAAGATCATCGCGTTCGGCGTGTGAACCGCCGCCGCCGCACCGCTCTCCCCAGCCGCTTCCGTCTCCGGCCACATCGCCGAAAGCGCCCGCCTGGTGCTTGGGTCCCACGACGCAACCACGACCGGAGGCGTCGCGCGCCCAGCCGTTCCCCGCTCGATGCTCAGGCTCGTCAGGTTCCGCCCCCAGACCATCGACGGCAACGCCTCGATGTTCGTTGTCCGCTGCCGGTCCGCGATCACCACCGCATCGCCCTCAACCCATGCCACCGCGCCCATTTCCGCAGCCAGGCGCGAAATGACATCCCAGCAAGTATCCCGGGTCTCAGACGAAAGCGTCTGTCCGTTCGCGTCGGCCCTTAGCGGCGCCAGCGTCGTCGCCCCCTCATGCCGCACTTCCAGCCGCAGTCCCTGCGTGGAGGGATGCGCCGCCAGGATGCCCCGGATCAGTTCCTCCGCAGGCATCGCGAGATCCAGCGCCGCGCCGCTATGGGGCCGGTCGATCAACAGCGACGTCAGGTCCCGCCCTTCCAGCACCAGGCGACCGTCCGCGGGCCGCGCGGCAATCCGGTCCGCGTACCCACTGACCATGATCGTCGAGGCGTCCGGCTGCAGCCCCTCGTTCACCCCAAAGGCGCTGTCCAGGTGCCCCTCCACGCGCACCTCGCGCACAATGCGCGGATCGAGCGGGAAACGGTTCAGGTCGATCTCCACGCTGAACGCGTCCGCCTCCGTGTAAGGCGTCCGTTTGATCTCCATCTGGATCGGCACCACGTCCACCCGCTGCGGTTCCACGATCCGTTTCTCCAGCAGCGTGGCCGCGACCACACCCCCATCCGTCAGCACTCCCGACGACGCCAGCGCCACCGCCCCCGCAAAGACTTCTTCCAGCCCCGGCGGCAGCGCCGCGGCCACCCGGTTACGATGCTTCGTGTCGATCAGGAATTCCAGGCGTGCCAACGCCCGCGGATGCAGGATCATCGCCCGTGCCTCACTCGAAGGGGTCGTACTTGTGCGCCAGGTAAAACTCCAGCGCCGCGCCCGGCTGGATCAGGTAACAGTTCTTCGATCGCAGCACCTCGCCCTCGCCGAACCGACCCGACTGCACCGCCTTGAAGATATAAAACCGGCTCATCCCCATCAGCTTCGCCAGCCGCGTCGCGCGGATCGGATGCCGCGCCTGGCGCAGGTATTCCTCCGCCGCGAATGCCTGCGCCACCGGACGGTGCTTCCCATCCTCCGGCAACGGCAAATACCAGCCCGCCGGACGCCCCGGCAGCTCCAGCCAAATCGCCCCGGGGAATGCTTCCGGCCGACGCCGTCCAGGCGCCGCGTTCTTTCTCCGATTGCTCATCTACCCACCACCTTCTTGGGAACCGTCCGCGTCTTGTTGCCGTGCCGCTGCACCTCGAAAACCCTGGTCTCGCCACCCACGCGCCGAAGCACCTCGATCACTTCCTCGCGCCGCAGGTTCTTCCGGCTCGTCGTCTCCCCGTTCGTCACCCCATGGATGATGTTGTCCAGGGCCTCCGCATCCACGCCGTTCTCCGACGCCGCCTTGCTGATGGCCACAATCAGCGTCTTCCCCGTCTGCACCTGGCAACGCGGCAGCTTCCTGCTCATCCGCTCCCGCACGTCCATCAGCGCCTTGATCAGCTTCCGCGCCGCGTCCGAACTGATCGCGCCCAGGTATTCCCCCAGCTCCTCCGCCGTCCACACGTCCCGCTGCGCGAAACGGTGCTTGTTCAGGAATCCGCCGAACCACCGCACGAAATCGTCCTCTTCCTTCCCCGTGCCGGCGACGAACAACCGCCGGATGTCCTTCACCAGGTCGGCGATGAATTGCCGCTGCTTGTCCGTCTGAGGCTCAGGCATCTTGCTTCTCCGTGTCTCCGTGACTCCGTGGTGATCCATCTTTCGCACCCGGTGACAGGCATAGGGGGCCGGGCTCCAGCCCGGCCCCGAACGTCTGTTACCGCGTCGCTTCCTCGTACTTGGTCTCGTAGCCGAACGTCTCCTTCTCGTCCGTCGTTACGCCGATCGCAGCCAGGTCGGAAGACGCCCACTTCTCGATCACTTCCTTCCGCAGGCTCTCCTTCACCGCCACCACCGCTGCCACCTGCTCGGGGAACACCCGCTTGACCGCCGTGATGCTATTGGCCTCGTTGTGCACGATCAGCTTCGAGGCCCGCCGGAAGCTCACCGTCCCGTGGTGCAGCTCCTTCGACTGCTTCCCTTCCAGGTCCGCGCGCCGCGATTCGGCAAACTGCTTCAGGTCCTTTTCCAGCACCTTCCGCTCGGCAACCATCGCGGCCGTCTTTTCCCGGTGCACCTCCCGCGCCGTCTCGATCTGGCGATTCATCGCCAGCTCCGACGCCTTTTCCGCCCGGTCGATCTCGCCGATCCGCCGCAGCGCCTCGTCCGCCTCGTTCCAGTCCGTCCAGGCCGGACCAACCCGCTTCTTTCCCATCTTACTTCGCTCCTTTCACGTTGATGCCGATGTGAACCGATCGCCACGTCCCGCGGATGATCTCCTCCGTCAGGACCGCGGCACCGTTGATGAGGACCACCCGTCTCGCGTGGTCCATGAACTGCGTCGCCCGGCGGAAACTTCCCGCCTTCCCGTTACCCACGTTCGGGTCGTTCAGGCCAGCCTCGTAGGCTCGCCACACCTGGTCGCTCACCGGACCGAAATTCGCCTGCAACAGCGCCCGGTGTTCCACCATCGTCGGGTTACCGAGATGCACCTCCGTGTGCACGCGCGACCGGCACATCTCCATCCGCACCGCGTTCGCCCGGCTCGTCATCGTCGCGTAGAACTCCCCCGTCGTGCCGCATAGCACCAGACCGCAGCACACCTCGTCATTGATCTGCCGCAGCGTGTTGATCAGCCCCGCCGCCTCGTTGTTCCGGTGGCTCAGGTTGTTCATCTCGTCGACCACGATCACATGGGGCCGCACCCGCAGCGCCTCCAGGATTCCCCGCCGCAGGTCATAGGCACTCCGCCCATCGACCCCCAGCTCCGCAGCCAGGTCCCGCACCGCCGTCCGGCTCGTGCTCTCCTCGGTCACCGTCAGGTACGCGGTCCGGATCCCACCCTCGCGCCCCGACAGCGACCGCAGCGCCGTGGTTTTCCCGACGCCCGGCTCGCCATGCACGATCACGATCCACGACGTGTGCTGGATGCCCCGCACGATCTGGCCGACCGCCTCCACGTTGTCCGTCCGGATCTTCGCGCCCTTCGACGTTCCCAGCATCCGGGAACGACCCGCCTCCAGCCGCGTCAGCACCTCATGCACGTTCCCCTGGTACTTCCCATTCAGGATCTTGCTGACGGTGCTTTCATCATAGCCCACATACTGCGCAATCTCGCTGGCCGAGTAACCGTCCTCCTCGGAACGCCGCAGCCAGAACGCCAACGGGTCGGTGATGCTGTCGGGTCGCTCCACAATAAGCGCCTCCGCCCGCTCCGCCCCATTCCGGTCCTGCACCTTCTCTGCCATGATCGACCTCCTTTTTGGTCCCTCATGTCGTTACCCGAGTTCTTCACCCAGGCGGTTCTGGAACGGGAAATAAACCGTCCCACCTTCGGGCACCGACATCGGGACGTCCGACACCGGCCTGCCCAGCGGCGCAGCGTCGACCACATCGTCACGAATGTCGAAAATCTCTGTATAGACGCGCCCGGGCACCGCGGCCACCTGCCCGCGTCCCGTCGCCTCGCCCGCGGCCCGCACCCGGCGCACCATGTCGCCCAGCGGATCCAGCGCCTCGCCGGTCGCCTCACGCGCCGCGGCCAGCTCCACTCGCCGGTGCGCCGCCATCGTCTCCATGGCCGCCGCCGTCGCCTGCTCATCCCCAAACTCCACCGCGCCCGCCTCACGCACACGCAGCACCTGCGGCAGCGGCGCCTCGCCAACCACCGCCTCCACCAGCACGAAGGAATGATCCAGCTCCGACCAACGCACCTGCACCTTCAGGCCGTCCAGGCGCGCCAGCTGGACGCCCCCATAGACCCGGCCATCCACCCGCAGGTAACCGCGCGACACCAGCCGCTCGGAGACCTCCATGCCCCAGCGCTCCAGCCGCTGCGGCGAGGGCAGCGACCTGGGCACCTCTGCAAACTTCCGAAACACCGCCAGCGGCGACATCGCACGCCCGTCGATCCGCAGGCCATCCCCCACGCCGTCCTCGCGCAGCCAGTACTTCCAGGCGAACGCCTCCAGCGCCTCGCAAACTTTCTCCAGTAGCGGCAGCCCGCTCCGCTTCGCAATCTCCTCCCGCGACAGCACCCCTTCCTTCGCCAGCCCCGCCGCGATCTCGTACCGCTTCCGCGCGGGCGCTGTCCGCGCCTCCGGTGTGTTCCCCCAATGCCCCGCCGACAGCACGTCGAACCCAAGGCTCATGTCCCGGAAGAACCGCTCCACCACCTTCGCCCGCGGGTTGTACGGCAGGCTCCGCCGCATCCCACACCCGAGATCCCCGGCCAGCCCCGAGACCACCCCCATCAGCTCCTCGTCACGCTTGCGCCTCGAGGAGATCCCCTTCCGATCGGAGCCAATGATCGCCTTCGCGTTGAAGTCCTTGCCGTTGTCCATGATCCACAGCTTCGGCAGCCCGCACAGGTAGTCCCGCGCCTCGCCCAACACCCGGCTGAGCAAGCCCTCCTTCGGCAGCATCGCCATCTGCATCGCCACCATGATCGAGTGACGATTCGGCGCCGCTTCCGTCACGCACCAGCCCATCGGCGCCAGCGTCCTGTGATCCACAATCATCGTGATCCAGGGACGGATCGGCGCACCCCCCGCTCCCACCGCCATCAGGTCCAGTTGCCGGTTGTCCATCACATACTCAGCCCCCGGCACCACCGCCGAACGATCCATCCGGATGTAGGGCCCATTCTGCTTCAATCCCCGCTCCCCGCCCGTCGCCTGGAGCATCAGGCTCCGGTCACGCGCCATCCGTTCCTCCTGGCGGTAAACCCAGCCCCGTGTCGGCGCGGTCACACCCTCGTCCGCCGCGATGTCCGCAAGCTGCCGCCAAATCGTCAGCGTGGGCGCATTCGGGAACTGCATCCGCCAGCGACGATACTCAGCCGCCCAGCGCGCCTCGTCCCCACCCAGCGCCCGGCTCCGACGGTTTCCCGTCCGTGCCTGCGCCTGCCCAAGCAGCGGGCCCACCTCCCCCTTCGCGATCGCCGCCGCCGCCTCGTACAGCCGCACAACCGTCCCGGCCCTCCCCAGGCTCGGCCATTGCGCCAGCAACGCCGCGTCGGTGCAGGCCCACAGCCGACACGCTTCCTCCACCTCCACACCCTTGGTCCGGCGCCGCAGCCCCTGCCACATCCGCAGCACTCCCGCACGGTGCAGCGCGAACTCCACCAACGACCGCCGCAGCCCCGCCGATTCCACCCGCAGCGACGACACCGCCAGATCCAGCGCCTGGCGAAGATCCAGCTCGTCTAGTTCAGGTTCACCGTCAGCGGCGGGTCCGTCTCCACCACGTTCGTCCGCAGCCGCCCCGCCACCGCCTGGCACGTCGTCAACGCCACCAGCATCATCAGCATCCGCCGCGCGAAGTCCGGGTCCGGCAAAGTCAACGATACCTGGAACACCGCACCCCGCCCCAACGGAACCGCGTGCCGCAGGTGCCACGTCATCCGCACCAGCGCCGCCTCGTTCCCCTTCATCTCCCCCTCGACCACGTCCACCGAGATGTCCTGCCGCCGCGCCATCTCCTCCAGCTCCACCCACGTCCGCGGCACGCCCGCCAACAACAACACCGTGTTGTTCCGCGGACACAGCGTCACTTCCCAGTTCCGCGCCGAGTCCCCGCTCAACACCCGGATCCCCGCCCGCACCCAAAACGACCGAATGATCTCCATCTTTGCTGCCGTGCTCATCGAACGCCGTCCTTTCCGCCGTCGATTGTTCGCGCATCAGCGCCGCCATTGGCACTACCCACGCCTGGCCATTCCCGCCGGAAACGCGAACAGCCCCGACCAGACGACCCTCAGCAATCCGCTTACGGATCGCTCGTGTCGTCACACCCGTCAGGGCCGCTGCCTCTTCAACCGTCAGGAAATCTTCCATGGTCGTCGTCACACCCTCGCATCATCACTGATACGAACACGACCCGCGAGGCGCCGGATAGCACCCCCGCAACCGCTTGCATCAGGCAACCCATCGTCATCAGGGGCCCCCTCTTCCACCGGCTCCGCCTCAGCAGAAGAGTCCACCTCTTCCACCCGAAACAGCCTCACAATCCGAGCCATCACCAACGTCGCCTCAAACCTCGCGTCAGCCTCACCGGCCTCCTCCATCGCCTCACGAAGCACCGCCAAGTAATGGTCCCGCGCACCCGTCAGCCGCTTCACAAGCCGCGCGTGACCCGCAAACGGAGGCACCGCCGGCGCCTCCAATGAACCACTTCGCAAACCCGCCAGCCGAGACTCCACCTGCCGCAGCAACGCACGCTGAGCACGCAACTCCGCACGCGCACGAACCTCACGCGCCGACTCCTCTAAGCTACCCGGCACATCCTCACCCAACAGATCCATCTGACCCGGAATCTGACGGTCCACACCGCCACCTCGCGGCAGCATCTTCTCAATCCAAGTGATCGTCTTCCGGCACACCGTGATCGTCTCACGGCAACGCTCGATCGTCACCTCCTGCTCTGCTTTCAGCGCCAGCAATTGCTCGCCCTGAACACCCGAAACAGTGGCCACAACCGGCGACTCAGCAATCGCACCAGCCAACATCGCACGTCTCCTTTTCACTGGGCTCATCAGTGGCGGCAACACCTCCAGACCCGCCGAAGCGGGTTTCGCCCTCCAAGGTATCGCGGGCGTCTCGCTCGCGAGGACTCTCAGTCAAAGATGCTCCAAGCTGCCCGGTGGATAAGGAGTGTGCGGATCGGCGGAAGGCACCCGCTCCAACTCCAACTCCGCCAGCAACGTCTCCCGACGAACCTCCACCGTCCGGTTCCGAATCTCCCGAATCAGGACCTTCGTGAGGCGGATATTCTCCACCAGCAGCCGGTTGTTCTCAGCCAACAGCGCCGAGGTGGTTGCGGGAGAGGTGCCGTTACCCACGGACCACCTCCTCCGCCGCGCGTTCGTCAATGTCCGCGATCCACGCCATCGTGACAGCGAGGCACTGGACGAGTTCCTTGCGGCGATCCGCATCGCTCGGCGCACCAACCGCCTCCGCAATCTCTTCCACCAGGATGTCCGACCAGGTGAGCTTCTTCGCCTGCGCGCTTCCGTCGCACAGCGCCTGCGCACGGTTCGGCGACGGAATCTCATACTCGCCGCAGATCCGTTCCGGCCATCGACCCACCAACAACGGATGAATACTCGGGTAGCTCTGCTTGCCCCACTTCGCATCCTGCCGACGGCGCTCGGCCCCCGCCTCCTCGGCAATGCCCAGTTCTTGTTCGGTCAGGGAGGCGAGCGCGTCCGCTGCTCCCTCCCTGACCGACTTGGCTTGCCAGCCAACATCGCCCCGGGTGGATTGGGGAATGAGCCCGTCACCCAGGGACACCGCGTCCAGCTGCTCACCAGACGCGGAAGAATTGAGAAGCTTCAGAACCAAATCCCGCAGCCGCGCCGAGGTCTCCGTCCTCGGGATGTACAGCACGCTCAGCGGATTCCCACTCTCCATGATGATGAAACCCGGCAACCCCGGGTGCGGCTCGCCCAGGACAAACCGCGGCGCCACCGTCGGACGGGCATCCTCCACGTCGCTCACCCGTTCCAGATCGAAACGAAACACCCGCGCGTGCTCCAACTCGCGCCCCACCTGGTGCCCAGCCAGCGCCACCGTCCGCGCCCCCACCGACTTCAGCAGCCCGACGTACTTCTTGCCGTCGTCGCGGGTCAGCTCAACCTGGCAGCCCACGAAGTTCTCCAACTCCTGCACGTTCCTCATCGCGTCCTCCTTAAGGTACCGCGGGCGTCCCGCCCGCGAGGTGAAGGTTCCGGACTCATCAGGCGGCGCACGACGCCGCGACCCGCCGTGGCGGGTTTCGTCCTCAGCTCGTCTTGGGCGGTGTGGGGTACATCAGGGCGTGAATTTGTGCGGGGGATTCGAGGGCCTCAAAGGCGCCATCCAAGCCTGCGATATAGACGGTCGAGCCAGACTGGGCGCCGCCGGGATGAATAGCGACGATGCTCTGGCAGCGGACGTGAAGCCGTTCGCTCGGGGCGCAGGCCTGCGTCAGCTCGATGAACTCCGGCGGAACGAGGTCGAGGTACGTCGACGCCCCATCCTTTTCAACCAACCAGGTTCCCCGCGGCGATGGCTGGGGCGCGGTGCCGGTCTCGCCCTTCGCCCCCTCGCCGCGCCGCCGGACGATTTCCTTGAGGGCGCGGGCCATGTCGGACGGTTCGATCTCCAACGGTTCCATCTCTTCGAGGGCTGCATCCACCAGCCCCTCAAGGTGTTCGATTTCCTTGATGCTCAAGTCGCTCATCGTGCCTTCCTTTCCATTCGGTCGAGGGTTCAGGGTTTCAAAGGTACCGCGGGCGTCTCGCCCGCGAGTTGACGTCCTCAGCCAAACAGCGCCAGTCGCTTCCCCACCTTCTTGGCACTTTCCACAAACTGATAATCCCGGCTCGCCCGGCCCAGCTCGCTCAGCAGCATCGCCTCCCCGTCCACCAGCAGCGGAGCGATCCGGAAACGACCAGACTCCAGCTCCTCGATCCGAACCTCGATCTCCCGCACCGACGGACCCCACGCGCTCCCCAACGCCGGGCTGAACACCGCCCGCCACGTCCGAAGACCACCCTGCACCCGACAACGGAAACGCTCCCGCCCACGCGCCTGGCTCACACCCGCAAGACGGCTCATGACCCCACCTCCACATCGGAGAGACGATACTCGGATTCGTAAAGCTCCTCGCCCGCGTCCGTCTTGATCGCGTAGAGCCACCGCGGCAGATCGCGTCCCCGCCGCTCCGCAAGAAATACCATCGCGACAACCCCCCAGACGGGCTCCGGATCGCCCGGCAACCGCTTGTCGGTCCTCACCCGGTCCCCGACCTGCCAAATCGGCTCAACAGGCGGCATCTTCGGAAGCGGAGCCCACCCGCAGAACCGCTCCGCCGAGGTAAACGCGGTCATCTCACCGATCCAGTAGAAGCCCCGCTTGTCCTTAAACTCGCGGAACTCGAAGCTCGCCACATGGCACACAAAACCATCCCAGCGAGACCGCTCCAGCAGCAGCACGGCGCTTCCGTCGCGCGGGGCGCTCGACATCGGCTTCCACGGGGCACAGAGCTTAACGGCGCGCTTCTTGAGGGCACCCTTCCTCATTTCCCCACCTCCCCGGGACCGCCGAGCCACAGCTCGGCAACACCACCCACCCGGTCACCACACGACACCCCCAGCACCATCCGAGGCCGCAGCAACGCACGCGCTCCATGCATCAAAAACACCCGCAACCTACCCGCCTTCACACCCTGCTGCTCAGGCACGCACACCAAACCTTTGCTCGTCAGGAACCGAACCAGACCCGGACGCGCCCGCCCCGCATGACTCGCACGCCGGTCACGACGCACCGCCTTCTCCACCGCAGGCACCTCCACACCAGCACCTTCCGCAGAACCAGCGTCCACACCCTGCAAATGCGCCTCATGCAACCAACGGAACAGCACCACAAAACCCTGACCGGCGTCATCCATCACCACCGGCACTTCAATCCCAGCAATCTGAAGCGAACCTTGCCGCTTGACTTCGAGGGAGCGATCGTCGCTCATAAGCTTACCTTTCAGTTGAAGTTGAATGTTCCACCCCGACCCCGGCGCACCACGCCGGGGTCAACTCATTGGTGCCGTTTCAGTTTCTCGATGGGGGACGTGCGCGAAGTCGTCAGCCCCGGTCTCCTCGACCGACAGCGGACCCCGCAGATTGTAAAGGGCCTCGTTCATCGCGACCCCCTTGACCGTGATGGTGACCAGTGAACCGCTCTTCATCTTGAATTGGATCGTGGCCGCCTTCATCGACGACCGCCCTTGATCAGGTTCTGAGGGATCTTCTTGAGCCTTTCGCCGTGGGCGGACTCGTGAATCACCCGCCCATTTCGCACCGCCTTCTGGGCCTCTGCGAAAGTCATCAGCTCATAGACTGGCAACGGCGACCCCGAGACACTGAAGCGGACCGCCATTGGGGTGTCCGGCGGTAGAGTCCCAACGTATGGGTCCCTCTTCTTTTCAACCTGCAGGGGCGGCGTATGGGTAGGTGGGAACACTACCGGGACGGAAGTGCCCACAGGCTGGGAATCGTGTGAAACGGCATTGTCACCAGATTCCATCAACTCCGTGAGTCCCCCGATCAGCGCCTCCAATGTCTGGAGCCGTGGGGTCTTCTTTCCAGATACCATTTCGCTGATTGTGCTCTGAGAGACCCCACTCGCCGCCGACAGCTCAATTTGGGTAACCGCGCCCCCTTTGACTGCCTCCCTGATTTTCTCGACCGCAGACGCGACCAGATGGTCGACCTGCTCGCGGAACTGGGAAATCGATGTCTGCTGCATGTTCGGCACTCCGAATCTGATGGGGAGTGCATATCGCCAAGGCAATACGGCGTCAATCACGAAAATCGCCATCGCGATAGATATTGCGCGCGGCCGGTTTGCCGGTATCGCGTTGGCGATACGAAGGGGTGATGCTATGGAATGGTTCTACGTACTGCTTCAGGACCTTATTAAGGACTCAAAGACTCAGGTGGAGGCGGCGAAGGCTCTCGGGGTAACTCAGTCTACCCTGTCGTCCTATGCTAACAGACACTATAAGCCGACGCTAGAAATTGCAGAACGACTGCTCACTATTCGAGGCGGAGATGTGGCTCGGGCCATGCCTGGCTGGGTGCCAATCGAGGGCGAACTCGCTCAGGAGAACCAGCGCCTGCGAGATCGGCTAGTCGCTCTGGAGGCGGAGAACGAGGGCCTTCGCAAGGACCGCCTCGCCTCCGACATCATGGCTGCCACCGTCATTCTCCAACGGCTGCGTGACTATCCGCCAAATGAACAGGCGGTGATTCGAGAGAATGCACGCGAGGCGCTTCGAGCGATGGGGGTTCCACAGGAGCGTATCGACGCCGCAGACCCCCTAGGTAATCCAGCGCCTGCCGCCCGGCGTCGCTGATCGGCGTAACCTCCAATACCTTGGCCGCCCGCCGCCCAACCGCGTCATCACGGTCAATCCCGTCAATCACGTCCATTCTGTCCATCCCGTCCATCAAATACCCCCCCCCTTCGCACAACCAGACTTCGCCGTTCCTTCGCCCTGTGCCCGAATAGCTAACCCATCAACCGCCCCAAGTCCAGCTTGTTCGGAACTGATATTTGTCTGACTCTCGTCTGATTCAAAGTCTGTTGAGTCATCGCCCCCCCCCCCGTCCCACATCCAGAGACACGCTCCAAAGCAGATTGCACACCACGCTAACAAAAGAACAACCTGCATCCAGATTTCCATCAGATGGCATCCTTCGGGATCTGGGCTTCTGGGGAACGACGGATTGTCGCCGTTCCCCAGTACTGCCAACCGAACAATCTCGGCTGGCCTTTCGCCCTCTCGGTAGGGGTGATCGTTTCAGGGCCGGTCTCTCCCGACTGTCACGCTCTCCAGACCCCTTCCCCCAACCGCGTTTGTCGGGCTTGTCCGGGCTGGCTTTCTCGCTCCATCTCCCCCTTGCTTCTTGGTCGCGCTCGTGCAATGAGCGTTTATCTTCCAAGGAGGTAGGTTCGATGTATGCAATTCAGACCTTTCATGATCATCAGGCTGCCAACGAGTGGATCCGGACTGCGGTTGAGGTGTCCGTTCAGGTCTCGGAGAAGATCCTTAAAGATCCGGTTCCCGGTGGGAACCTGGTCACATCTCTTGTGCTATGGACAGTAGTCGCCAAGTTTGAAGGTGATGTGCCGCCCGTGCCGAAACAGAGGCCTGTCTAGGTCCGCTCCAGGTAGGTGGCCTTGCCATTCTCACCGAGAAGAATAGTTCCGGCAGGAGCCTTATCAAGGGTTTTCGTCTCAGCGCCCCGGTCGCTCGCCGGAAACTGGCGGGCGATCCCGGCGTTGGCCCACATGCAGACCTGTTCCAGGTTCGTCAGCGCCGTCGCCTTCTCACGACCATCGGGCACCAGCTCGTTGATCGCGCGTGCCAGCTCGCGAGCCATCGCCCGCAACCCCGCAATCTCCAAACCCGCTTCCGCCGTGGGCCGGTGGTAGGTAAACGCATTCTCGATCTGGTTCGACACCTGCGGATTGGCCTTCGAGGCTCGGGTCTCAGCCGCCGGAGCCGGAGCAACCGGCATGGCACCACCGCCAACGCCAATGAACTCGAACGCCGTTCGGAAGAAATCATCCCCATAGACGCGGAGGCTTCCCACTTCATCGCGGACGATCCAGTCCCTCAAATGTGCGAACTCGGGCCCGCCGCCATTCATCGTTCCCGGGATACGAGCACGGCAGAGTTGCCTGTCACAGATCACATTGGGCCACTGTTCCAGGCATGGAGACGGTCCCTCGAACGTGGCGTCCGTGATCTGAACCGCCTCCATTTCTGCACCCCAGCCTCTTGGACGTACCTTAACCATGGTCGACTCCTTCAGTCTCATGGCCCGGGAAGCGATGGTGGGAAGGAGGGGAACCACCACCGCCTCGACCGGGCGACCGCGCCGTTCTCACGACGCGACCCCACGACCCTCGCACCGCCACCCCCGACAACGAGAGCACCGCAGCAACCGCCTTTCTCCGTGTCTCCGTGCCTCCGTGGTGACCCCTCTCCCCACCCAAGAGGCGAAAGAAAAGGAAACTGACCGCATATGCAGGGGGGGGTCTCCCGCACCCGCTGTGATCCCCTGGCAACCGCAAAATTCGCTGCCAATCCTTAATTTCCTCGACAAGGGCCGCCCAAATCCCCTTAATCATTGGCCAGAGGGCGGGCACAAGAAACCGCCCCCTAACTCACCACCGACTCTGATCACGTCGGAATGGTTCCCACTCCGAGGAAGGAGGACCTCATGATCGCCGAATCCCGCGATTTCACCACCGAACTCCAAACCTACGCCCAGCACGAACAGGAATTGCAGAAGGACCTGTACAAGTGGGCGGTCATCGTCGAAACCAAGCTGGTAGGGGTTTACGACACGTTCGAGGAAGCTGTCATGACCGAGGGTCAGAAGCATGGACTCGACAAAATCTTCGTCCGGGAGATCACTCCCGTCGGATACCAGCATACCATCACCCGGCTCCTTGCGGGCTTCTGATGCTCCGAATCGACGTCCCTAGGGGCCAGCGCCCTCTCATCAAGGTCATTGTTGGCAGATCGGCCGCCCAGTCAGTTCTGGGCGGCCTTTCCGCGCCGCAGCGCACTCCCTCAACCACCGCAGACTTCCTCATCGACACCGGCGCGAGCCACAGCGTCATCGATCTTGGCCTCGCCAAGAAGCTGGCGCTTCAACCCATGTCCCAGATGCCCGTTAAGACCGCCTCCTCCGGGTCTGGCCATGTCATGTCCACTCTCTTCATGGCCTCACTCTCCATCGCCTTCACCGACACTCTCTACTCGTCACCCATGGTCCCACTCGGCTCCCAGGACTTCGGCAATCACGGATTTCACGGCCTCCTCGGCATGGACATCCTCAGCCACTTCATCATGACCTTCAACGGTCCCGCCAACTTCATCGAACTCCGCTGGCCTGCTGCACCTTCAAAGAAGCGGAAGCGCTGACCTCCCGTCTCGCCCGTGGTGACCCCTTTCATTAGGTTGCCACCGTTCTCCCCCTAGGCCCCCTCCCCGCGCGACTCTCCATCCCGGAGACCGCGCCCCATGGCCATTTACAATCTCATCACCCGCTTTGTTGCCGAAGGCGACGACGCCACCAGCGTCGCCCAGACCGTCGCCCGCTCCTATGTCGCCGTCGGCAATGCCGCCAGCGGCGCCACCATTGCCCTCCGCACCATCGGACAGAACGCGGGCAGCACCGCTGCCGCCATCGGGCAGACCACCGGCGCCCTCGATGCCGTTACCGCCGCCGCCACCACCACAACCCAGGCTTCCGAGGCCCTGGACGCCGTTGGCGCCAGCGCCCGCGCCGCCACCCAGTCCGTCACCGCCATGGACTACGCCCTCGATGGACTCTCCATCCCCGGCGCCCTCCCCGGACTCCCCACGGCCCCGGCAGGCTCTCCACCCCGCCCCGTTGGAACCGCTGCCAACTCCCTTGTCTCCCTCACCGAGGCAACCAATCAAACCCGCGCCCTCGATGCCGCCCTCGGCCAGCTCACCATCCCTGCCGCCCTGGCCGACGCCTCAACCTCCGCCGAGCGCCTTTCCACCGGCCTGATTCGCGCCACCGTGGCCGCCCAGCGCCTCGGCGCCCAGGCCCCCGCCATCAATGCCATTGGCAGCGCCGCGTCCGCTGCCGCTGTCCAGGTCGAGGCCCTGGCCGCTTCGCAGCAGCCCGCCGTCAGCCCCCTTTCCGGCCAGGCTGCGGCCATCGATGCCATTGGCACCGCAGCCACCTCCGCATCGTCAGCCGTTGACCAGCTTGCCGCCAGCGAACGCACCGCCGCCACCTCCGCCACAGCCCTCCCTCCCGCCCTCAACGGTGCCTCCGCTGCCGCATCCGAGCTTTCTGCCCAGGCGCCCGGCGTGGCCGCTGTCGGCACCGCCGCTGCCGGGGCCGCCGCATCCGTCAATGCCCTTGCCGGAGCCGAGCGCGCCGCCGTCAGCAACGCGGTCAGTCTCCCCCCCATCCTTCGCCAGGGCGCCGTCGCTGCCCAGCAGCTCGGCAACGAGTCCCGCACCGCCTTCGGTAACATCGCCAGCGGAGCCCGCTCTGCCCTCGGAAGCGTCACGTCACTCATCGGTGCCTATGTCGGCTTCCAGGCCATCAAGACCGCCATCGGTGGGGCCGTGGCCGCCCAAACCGACTACGAAACCAAGGTCACTGGCCTCGCAGCCCTCATTAACACCAACTTCACCCTGGATCCCGATCGCAACTTCGCCGCGTCCCTCGAGGAGGCCGACAACGCCATGGCCATGCTGGCCGAGCGAGCCCGCGTCCTTCCCGGTGACCTCGGCGACATGGTCGGCGCCGCCCAGAACATCGCCGGTCCCATGTTCGGCGCCGGTAAGGGGATTCGCGACCTCATCGACCGCGCCAGCCAGGTCCCCATCGTTGCAGGAATCATCGGTCAGTCCGTGGCCGATACAGGAAACCAGCTCTCCCGCATGATGAGCGGCATGTCCGGCGCCGACGTCCCCCTCGCCATGCGCCTCAAGAGCATGGGGCTCCTCACCCAAAGCTTCGAGGAACTGAACGCCCTTCCAACCGCCCAGCGCGTCGCCGCCATCGGCGCTGCCATGGACACCCTTGCCGCCGATCCCGACCTCTTCCGCCGCATCGTCGAGGGCGGCGCGGCCCAGTTTGCCACCTTCCGCGAAAACCTCTTCGGCGTCACCGGCCTCTTTGGCCAGGTCGGCGACACCGTCCGCGATGCCCTCCTCGTCCACGTCCGCGAGTTCAACCGCCAGGTCGAGCGCAATCCCGACATGCTCCGCGACATCGCCCGCATCATCTCCGGCGTCATCGTCCCCGCCATCGACACTGGAGCCCGCGGCCTCCGCTGGGCCCTCGATCATGCCCAGGGCATCGCCACCGCCCTCCAGATCGCCGCCGTCTCCTATGCCACCATCAAGGCGGGCGGCCTGGTGGCCAGCGTCGCCACCCCTGTTATCCAGGCCACCCTCTCCGGAGGCGCCGGGGCCGCCGCGGGCAGCGGACTCCTGACCATGCTTGGCCCCACCCTCGCCGGTGTCCTCCGCCCCGCCATCGCCGATGGAATGCTGGTGGCCGTCACCAGTGGAGGCGGAATCTTCGGCTCCCTTGCCGGACTCAGCGCCGGATTCTCCACCCTCAGCGCTATCCTAGCGCCCGTGGCCGCCGTCCTCCTTCCCATCATCGCCATCGTTGCGGCCATTGGCGCCACCATCGCCGTTGCGATGGACAGGACCAATGCCTTCGGCGTCATGCTTACCGAGTCGTTTGCCTATGTCGGGAGCGCCTTCGGTCGCCTGTTCAATTCCCTCGCGCCTGTTGGACCTGCCTTCGGTGGCATCGTCACCGTCCTCGGCTCCCTCGTCGCTGGCGTGCTGACACCGCTCGTCTATGTCCTGGGCGGCATCATCGATGTCGTCACGGGTACCGTTACCGTCTTCACCGGGATCATCGCCAGCGTTGCCGCTTTCTGGGGCGCCATCGCCTCCGCCGCGGAGGCCCTCATCGATGGCAACCTGACCGCCGCCAAGGACATCTTGCTCGGCACGCCGCAGATCGTTGTCGATGCCTTCGCGGAGAACTGGAAGGCTACCTACGGTCCCGACACCAAGCCCGGAACGCTGCCACCCGCCGAGCTTAGCAAACCCGAAGGTCGCAATCCCACCGACGTCCGCCCCAAGCCGACTTCGGTCAACATCCAGAACCTTAACGTCACCAACAACTTCGACAAGTCCGTGAGCCCCGATCGCGTCGCCTTCGGCCTCATCGACCAGCTCCGGCAAATCCGCGCCACACGCCCCGTCCTCAAGCCGATGCAGGGCTACTGACATGAGCCTCGAAAAGCTCCTCGATCAGCAGCACCGCGAGGTCCAGTCCCTCACCCGCGAGCAGCTCGTCCAGCTCGACCAAACCTTGGAACAGGCCCGGCAGGATCTCGGCAACCGTCTGGCCGACGAGCGGCAACGCCACGGCAACGAACGCTTCACCGCCCAGCGCCTCAAGGCCACCCGCCAACAGGTCGAGGCCGCCATCGCCCAGACAAGCCAGCTCCTCGGACGCCAGGTGTCCGACAACCACGCCACCGCCCGCGCCCTCGCCGACGGCCATGTCGACGGTCAGGCCCGCGAGGTCGAATCCCGAGGCGTCGCCCAGCGCCTGGACATCCAAACCAGCCTCAAGCTCGCCGAACCCGATTCAACCCTCATCGAGCGCGGGCAGGGCCTCGCCAACGGATACAGCCGCGAGACCGTCCGTGCCTTAAAGGCCCGTCTCTCCCTCGCCACCCTCACCGGCCAGACCACCGACGAGGTCATTGAAGACCTGGTCAAGCCCGGCGGCCTCCTCGAAGGTGAACGCTATCGCGCCCGACGCATCGTCCAGACCGAGATCGCCTACGCCTACAACCGCCGCATCTATCAGCAGATCAAGGCACGCGGTGCCAAAAAACGCCTCCTCAACATCCTCGACAATCGCACCGCCCCCGACACCCTCGCCATCATCGCCCTACCCGGTAACCTGGTGCGCGACGTCGACGATCCGTTCGTTGATCCCACGACCGGCCGTAAATTCCAGTACCCCCCCAACCGCCCCAACGACCGCGCCACCATCGCCGTGTTCTTCAACACCGACCGTGAACAACAGGCCGTCGACCGTGAACGCGAGAAGGCCGAAAAGCTCGCCACACCCAGCGAGAAGAAAAAGGCCCGCGAGGAGGAGGCCCGCAAGCTCCGCGAGCGAGCCCGAAAGGCCCAGGCCGAACGCGACGCCAGGGCCAAGGACGCCGCCCGGAAACGCAAGGCCCAGCCCACCGCCCCCGAAGCACCGGCGCCACCTCCCGCACCCGCACCCCCGGGACCGCCGCCCTCCGTGGTGGCGCCCCCCGCAACCCAAATCCCCCGAGCGGTCGAGTTCACGGAATGGAAGCTCGACGATGACCAGCTCCATATCGGCCCGCAGGCCCCTCCCAAGCTAAACGAGCGTGGGCTCGATGAGCTGGACCGCATCGCGGAAGAAATCCGTGATCAGGAACATGAACATGCCTATGTCATCGACACCGACGGCAATCCCCTCGGCACCGGCACCAACCGCTCTGCCAACATGGTGGCCATGCAACCCTTCGATGACGCTGGCGCTCTCAACGGCAACGTCTTCATCCACAACCACCCCCGCGGCAATCCCCCCAGCAGCTCCGACCTCGTCAAGGCGGCCCAGTACAAGGTAGCCGAGTTCCGCATTGTCACCAATCATCGAATCGGAGACCGCTTCATCGGCTATGTTGTTCGTCCAGACCGCTTTCAGGCCGAGGCCACCACTGGCGGACGAAACGATCAGATCCTTCGACTTCGCGACGAGTTGCAGTCTCTCGCCTTGTACTATGGAAGGATCCAACGGAAGCCGGTGGGCGATCGGGACTGGACAGATCAGGACATCCGAGCCAGCACCGCCATTGCGATGGCCACGGCGCGTGGACTACGCGGCACCCCGCTCCTCCACCATCTGGCAATGATTGACCTTGCCAGGTACTACGGTTTTGGGTACTGGATTGAACTCAGATAGTGAGGGTCCCATGCAGACGCCGGAGCAACTAATCGCACAGGCACACTCGATGCCCCTCAAGGAGTGGCGGGCCGTGGCGCGTTCTCTTGGCACCGAGCAGCTACTGGCAATGGCCAGGAGCATGACCATCCCCGAATTGCGGGACGCCATGTCCGGTGGCATTCTTGACCTGAACGCTGCGGTCGAGCAACCAGGGGAAATGGTCCTCTGCGGAGACTATGAGTGGAGCCTCATCGACGTCCTGAACACCAAGGAACTCGAAGCCGAACGCCTCGGCCAGCTCGCTCCCGCCTAACCCGCTTATCCCAATCCCCCCTCCCCCAAGCCCCCGGCCAACCGCCGGGGGCTTCGCTTTTCTCCGTGCCTCCGTGTCTCCGTGGTGACCACGCTTTTACGGTTTTCACCGTGCTCCCACCAACCCCGTCCAACCCCCATCATCACGCTCATGGAGCCCCGTCATGAGCGACCCCTTCAACATTGAACAAACCGACGGCGACTACCTCTATGTCGTCCTCGATGGAGCCGCCTCGCCCGAAGTCGACCTTCCGGAGGAGTACGCCCTTCGCTTCAACACCACCTACTATCCCGGCAATCCCGAGCCCACCATCCAGGTCCTCAACCACGCCCCCGAACCCATGCGCGTACAGGGGCTCCTCTCCGATCGCCTCATGGGCACACAAACCTATGCCCAGCAGACCCGCGAACTCCTGATGAGGATCTTCCGCGAGGCCCATCCCGTCGTGGTCAAGTTCCGCGACTATGCCAACGATGCCATGATTTCCCGCCTCAAGTTTAACCGAAGCGGGCGGGCCGATGAAATCCGCTACGACATCGAGTTCACCCCGATCCAGACCCCCGAGTCCCTCCGCCCCACTCCCGTCCCCGACGCCCTCTACGCCGCCGTCGTCGAGGCGCGCCGCATCGCCATGGCTCAGGCCTATGAGGATCTGCCCCTTCCCATGCGCACCCTCACCGAGGACAGCCCCGTCACCATCGAGGACCTCCCCGATCCGCCTCCCATCGCCCCGATCGAGTTCGTCATCAACCCCTGGCTCAAGTTCCAGCTCGAAGCCGCCGCCGTTCAGGCCAAGCTCATCGCCCTCGCCCGCATGACCGGCAACGAGAAGCTCCTCAATACCACCGACAAGGCCGTCGTTCTCAAGGAGGGCGCCCTCATCGCCGCCGGGAAGGCCCGCGCCATCGCCGACGAACTCAGCGGCGGTGGCAGCGTCCTCGGCCAGCTCACCGACGCCAAGAACATCGGCGCCTTCACCTCCAGCGCCGACACCCTCCGCCTCGCCCTTTGATACCGTTGCTGCCGTGCTCCATTCGCAGGGCAACACCGTGCATCCTCCCATCATCTCAACGAGGTCACTGCCATGTTTCGATCCCTTACCCGCTCCTTCATCCTCCTCGCGGCCCTCGCCGTGACAACCGTCGCGACCGCCGAAGTCGACCGCGTCCTGGCGCGCATCAACCTTCCCGCCGGTGAAACCACGTCCATCCCCACCGATGTCGCCGCCGACGGCATGATCCGCGCCGCCCTGGTCAAGTCCGAGGTCCCCTTCACCCTCACCGCCTCCGCCCTCATCGGCGCCAGTGACACCATCGATCTCTACACCGAGACCGAGTCCACCACCGGCACCCTGACCCTCGCGAACTTCGCCAACAAGCCCATCGCCGAGACCACCCGCCTCACCATCACCGTGGAGGACGCCCCCGAGGAGGACGTCGGCATCACCGTCCTCTTCCTCATCGAACGCTGACGTCTGGCCCATCACCTCAACCCATCCCCAGGAGCGCATCATGGCTGACGAGCCCAATACCCCCGCGAATCCCGCCAATCCTGCGGCGACCGCCGCCGCGCCTGCTGCCCAGCCGCAGGCACCCATCAACACTCCCGCCGCCAAGCCCGTCGAGAAACCGGCCGAAAAGCCCGCTGTCGACGTCGACGCCATCCATACCGACTACAAGCGCCAGCTGGCCGAGCAGCAGTTCCGCAACGACGCCATCCGCGCCGCCGCCTCCGCAGGCGTCAAGGACCTCGATTATGTCGAGTACCTCATCGGACGCGAGCGCGCCGCCAAGGGGGAGACGTTCAACCTGAACGAGTTCCTTACCGCCACCAAGACCGCGCGCCCCGATCTCTTCAACGCGCCCCAAGCGGCCACCCCCGCCAGCACCACCGCCAACCCGCCCGCCACCCAACAGCAGGCCGAAGCCCAGATCGCCAAGCTCAACACCGATCTCGAAGCCGCCCGCAAGGCACGCGACTACCCCCGCATCCTCAGCCTCGAAACCAAGCTCCAGGAGCTTCGCGCCAAGGGCGCCTGAACAACACTAACCACCCAGGAGATCCACTCAAATGGCTGAAGTCCCCTTCGCCTATGGCTACGAGAACAAGGTCCGCGACGTTACTGGTACTCTCATCCAGATCATCCAGGACTCTCCCGCCTACATCAGCATCATCCAGACCGCGGCGCGTCGTGCCATCCAGCACAAGCACGAATATCCCAAGTTCGTCTCCGCCTCCAAGCAGACGACCACCACCGCGTCCCACAACACCTCCGTTACCACCATTGCCGTCGCCAGCAAGACCCCCTTCCGCGTCAACAGCATCGTTCGCGTCCTCGGACCCACCGGCGCCGATCACCCGGAAATCCTCCGCGTCACGGCAATCTCTCCGGGCGCCAATGAGATCACCGTTGTCCGTGGCTACGGCAGCACCACCGCCACCGCCATCGCGTCCGGCTCCAAGCTCATTGTCGTGAATACCCCTCAGCGCGAGTCCTCCCGCGCTTCCCTCCAGGGCGATCCCTCCGCTCCCACCCTCATCCACAATTTCACCGAGATCTTCGACTGGGAGGCCGTCGTCTCCAATTCGCAGGGTCCCGTCCACGGCATCGGCAACCCCGGCTCCCAGGACCCCGTCGGCGATGCCATGAACTTCCAGGTCTCCCTTCGCCTCATCGAGACCGCCCGGAACATGAACTCGGCCCTCATCTTCGGTCGTGCCGTCGAGCGCACTGAACTCATCCCCGGCACCATGGGCGGACTCCTCCAGGCCCATGAGGGAGGCAACGTCGTTGACGCCGCCGCCGGAAACATCAGCGAGAAGCTCCTCAACGACGCTTTCCAGAAATGCCTCGAAGGCGGAGGTTCCCGTCTCGACACCCTCCTTTGCGGACCCACCCAGGCCCGCAAGATCACGGCTCTCTACAAGGACCGCCTCCAGATCCTCCGTCAGGACCAGACCCTCGGCAATGTCATCTACCAGGTGCAGGCCGGATTCCCCATTGGCGGCTACATCAGCACCATCGTGGTCGATCCCGCCTTCCCGTCCTCCAAGATCTCCATCCACGATCGCACCCAGGTCAGCCTGGTCCCATTCCGTGCCATGACCGACCGCCCCTCCCAGGCCCCCGGCGATGACTTTGTCGCCCGCCGTGGTGTCGGCGAGTACACCGCCGAGTTCTCCGGCATCAAGGAAACCGGCTGCCTCATCTCCAATCTCTCCACCGAGATCGCCGCTTAACCTCCCACCTCCCGCCACCGACGCCGGGGGGGCACTATCGCTCCCCGGCGTCTTTTTTTCTCCCAATCGACGCCCGCCATGTGGAACAACGACGCCATCCAGGAACAGATCAGTCGCATCGGTCGTGGCCTTCTACCGAAGACAGCCAATGCAACCCTGTGCCGCGCCGTTGCAGGGCCTCTGAACGCCCTCGGCGAGCCCCTTGCCCCCGCTGAGCAGACCTGGCCCATCGCCTGGTTCCCCCTCAAGCGCCGCCGCACCCAGACCCTTCTTGTGCCGGGCGGTGCCCAGCTCATCCGCCATCAGACCTTTCTTCTCGGCTTCATCGGCGAGGCCCCTACCGAGCCTGCCCTCAACGACATCGTTGTTACTCCCGATGGCTCCCGAGTTCGTATCACGGCGATCATCCGCCAGGACACCCCAGCCACCCACTGGAAGGCCGAGGGGGACCTCGTCCATGTCTGACCTGCTCAAGGGATGGGGCATCCAGGGACGCGAGCGCGATGCCGCCGCGGAAAAGGAGCGTGTCGAGAAGGAGCGCCGCGAACGTGTCGAGCGCGCCAATCGCGACCCCGAGTTCTTCTGCCGCTACTACCTCGCAGACTCCTTCAAGCATCCCCGCACCGGCGAGTTCACCGGCCTCGCAACCTGGCAGCAGGAGGTCCTCGGCGAATCCGAGACCGACAACCCCAACGCCTATGCAGCCCCCCGTGGCCACGGCAAGACCACCTTCCTCAGCTTCGGCCTCACCCTCCGGGACCTCATCCGCCTCAAGTCTCGCTTCACCGTCTATATCTCCTCAACCTTCACTGCCGCCTGCGATCGCATCGCCGAGATCCGCACCGAGCTTGAAACCAACGACCGCATCCGTGAGGACTATGGCGACCTCCTTGCCAGGACTTCCGGCAGCAAGGCGCAGGCCGCCGACCTCATCCTCGCCAACGGCGCCCGCATCGTCGCCAAAGGCACCCAGCAGTCCATCCGTGGTCTCAAGAACCGCCAGCACCGCCCCGATCGCATCATCTGCGACGACGTCGACAAGGACGCGGAAAGCGCCTCCGGCGAGCAGCTCGAAAAACGCATCAACTGGTTCAAGAAGCAGGTCATGGGGTTGCAAGGGGCCGGTGGCTGCAAGGTCATCGTCGTCGGCAATATCATCGGCCCCCGCACCCTGCTCACCGAGTGCCTCGCCAACCCCAAGTTCACCAGCCACACCTACCGCGCCATCGACTGGGAAACCGATCAACTCCTCATGCCCGGCCTCTGGACCCGCGAGCGTCTCGAGGCCATCCGCGAAATCATCGGCGAGACCGCCTTCGAGACCGAGTACAACAACAACCCGCCCGCCGCGGGAACTCGCCCCTTCCGCGCCGAGTGGCTTCAGCGCCGCTGGACACCCGAGGCGCTCGCCCAGGCCGAGCCCGCCATCGTCATCGCCCTCGACCTCTCCAAAGGCAAAACAGAACGCAGCGACTATCAATCCTTTGTCGCCATCCGCCGCGACGCACAAGGCCGCATCTACATCGTCCGCGCCGACCTTGGGCGCCGTACCCGCAAGGAACTCGCCGAGCGCGCCTTCACTTTTTCCTCTGCCTGCGATGCTCCCCTCGTCGCCGCCTTTGTCGTCGAAGCCAACGGATTCCAAGAATGGTTCGCCGAAGAACTCGCCGAAAAAAGCGCCCTCGAAGGCCACAACCTACCCATCATCGAACAGGACAACCGCCTCGCCAAGTTCGACCGCATTTCCAAACTCTCACCCCTCGCCGAAGGCGGACGCCTCCTCTGGCCGCCCGACGAGGAAGCCGACGAACACATCGCCCTCCTACGCCGCCAAACCGAGGAATTCCCCGACGGACGCCACGACGACGGCCCCGACGCCCTCGCCATGGCCGTCGAAGAAATGATGCGCCGCGTACGAGGCACCCACTCCCGCATGATCGACTTCCGCATCACCGACCGCGACCTAGACCCCTACGAGTATGAACAACTCATGAGGAGCCTCGCATGAGCGTCCCCATCAGCCCAAACGCCTCCGCAGCCCATCATCAAGCCATCTATGACATGTCCCGCTATGACGACCTCCTCCCCTGGGAGAAGGAGCGCGACGCCTCTGGCAAGTACATCTCCGTGGAGCGCCGCAGGCCCGGTGTCCCCGTCAATCTCGCTCGTACCATCTGCAACACCGCCCGCGACTTCCTCCTCTGTCACCGCACCTTCCCGCAGTTCACCAGCGAGGATGAAACAACCCGCGGCATCGCCACCGACCTGCGCGACGAGATCCTGCTCCCCGTCTGTCAAAAGGCCGGGCTCCATGCCATGATCCAGGGCAGCGCCGCCATCACCTTCGGATTCGTTCGCGGCGTCCTCCGTTGCCGCGCCTGGCCTCGCACCCAGTCCCATCCCATCTTCGATGACGCCGGGCAGCTCCTCGCCTTGGTCATCGTCTATCAGGGGATCAACCCCGCTGACGGCAAGTCCGCCACCTTCCGCCTCACCCTCGACGCCATGACGGAAACCTGGGAGGTCCAGTCCCAGGGCGCCTGGGAGCAACTTCGCCCACCCTTCCAGCACAATTTCGGCTTCGTTCCCGCCGTCTGGATTCGCCACTTCGGCACCGACGGCAACGAGGTCGACGGCATGAGCCTCCTCGAGGATCTCGCCGCTCCTCTCAAGGCGCACGACTACTCCTACAGCCGCGAGAACCGCGCCCTCAACTACACCGCCGATCCCACCATGGTCCTTAAGGACAAGGACCCGGTTGCACTCCAAAAGGACGTCGTTCGCTCTCCCGCAGGCTCCATGCTGCTCGGTGAGAACGCGGACGCCAAGTATCTCGAAATGGAGGGCACCGGCCTCGAACGCCAGGCCGAGTTCCGTCGCGACCTCCGCAAGGGGATCCTCGAAGTCGCCCGTGTCGTCATCATGGACTCCGACAAGATCACCGGCGCCAACCTCTCCGGCTATGCCCTCACCGTCCTCCATCGGCCCATGATCGACCTGGCCGATTCCCTCAAGCCCGCCTGGAATCAGGCCCTCACTGAACTTGTCACCCGGATCCTTCTCGCCAGTTCCATCATCCGCTCCCGTGCCCAGTCCGTGCTCATCCGCAACGTCGAAACCCTCCGGGTTCCCGTGCCGGCCGTCTCCTCCAGCACCGTTACCGCCTGGCACCCTTGGACAGACCGAACGGCATGGCCAGAGCCCGCCATTGTCCGCCACCTGGTCGATGTCGGCACCCAATGGGGCCTCTACTTCGCCCCGAGCCCAGAGGAATACCAGACCACCGTCAACACCGCGTCCGTCGCCCTCGCCTCCGAACTCGCATCCCACGAGACCGCCGTCCGCATGGTGGCCCCCATCACCGGCGTCGATCCCGCCGAAGAGGTGGAACGCATCCGCGCCGAATCAACCCCCTTAGGAGCAATCTGATGCCCGAACGCACCAAGGAAGAAATCGAAGCCGAAATCGAAGACGTCAAAGCCAAGCTCGCCGCACTCGACGAACTCCCCACCAGCTTCAACTACGACGGCGTCTCCGCCGACTACACCGAAAACGCCGAACGTCTCCGCGCACGCCTCAAATCACTCAACGCAGAACTCACCGGCCAGTCCGACTTTCAAGGCCCCTGGATCATCGTCTAAGGTATCGCGGGCGTCCCGCCCGCGCTGTCCCCCTGCCACCCACACCACCCCAACCCAAAGGCACCCACAATGTCCTTCACTTCCGGCGCCCTCTCCGTCCGTCGTTTTCGCGTCCTCGATCCCGTTCCCCCCACCCTCCCGCAAACCGCCAGCCTGGCCGTTCGCCGCTATACCTTCCGACCCATCAACCCGGAACGCGGCGAGCGCCACGCCTTCGGCTGGTGCAATCCCCGCGACCCCATCGCGGAAACCTTCGACTACGACGATCTGGTCGACGGCCCCTTCCTCCTTCTCGGAGCACGCCAGGACCGCAAGCATTTCAATCCAATCCTATTCAAGGCCCGTCTCACAAAACGCATCCGTGCCGTATGCGCCGAGCGCAAGATCGCCAGACTCACCCGCCAGCAGCGTCTGGTCGTCGAAGAAGAACTCGCCGTCGAGGTCAATCGCGAAACCTCCCCCGTCTCCGCATTCTGCCAGGTCCTCTGGGACCTCAGCACCAACATGCTCTACATGGCAGCCACGTCCAACGCCGCTTGTGAAAGCGTCCAAGAGCTTTTCTCCGCAACCTTCGATCTTCGGATCCGCCACGAAAGCCCTGCCATCATCCACGGCCGTCACGATCCCGAAGAGCTTTCACCACTCCAAGCACAGCAGCGCTACCCCGAGTCCGGCCGAAACTTCGTAACCGATCTCCTGCAAGACCTCATTGAATCCGGCAACTCCCAAGTCGAACTCCACGGCCCCCTCGTCTTTCAGGACGGCGAGGGCAAACTCACCATCCAAGGCGAGGACGCCCCCCACGTTCCAGAGGTAAACACCGCTCTACACTCCGGCCGCAAACTCACTCGCGCCACCCTCGTAATTCAAGAGCGCGAGGATAAATGGCGCGCCACCCTGGATGCCGATACCTTCGACCTCAAAGGCGTCCTCCTACCAATCCCCACCCTCCCAAATGCAGAGGAATACCTCTCCCTCCGCATTCAATCCCTCCTCCGCCTCTTCGACCTCATCGATCAACTTTACGCCAACTCAATCGAGTCCATTCCGTCCATTCCGTCTATTCCGTCCATCGCCTGAACCGTTGCCACCGTGCCTGACTGGCACCCCGTCCTAACCCATTCTAAACGCACTTCGCCGGAGGCCCATACCGTGGAAATCAATACCATCATCGCCATCGCGTCCGCACTCACCGCCGGAACCGCTCAGGTCATCAGCGCCTATCGATACGTCCGCGCCAAGAAGTACAAGGACGCCCTCGATCTCGCCGACGATACCCTCATCACCATGATCTCAGCCGTCGAAGCCTGGGGCCGTATCCCCGGCAACGAAGCCGCCGCAGCCAGCCTCAAGAAGGATCTTCAGGACGCCGCCACCGCCGCCAATGTGCAGGCACCCAAGCTCGCACCTCTCGTCGAAATCGTCGTCAGTCGTCTCGAAAGCCTAGGCATTCTTAAAGACTACACCGCCACCGGCGCCGCCAAACGCGCCGTCGAAATCGCCCGCGCCCGTCGAGCCGAAAAGAAACTCACCGCCATCATTCCCCATGCCGTGCTCCCCCTGTTTCTCCTGATCATGGCCCTCTCCTTTACCGGATGCGCCAGCACCCGCCAGACCTCCGAAATCCTCGTCCCCGGCGATCCACCCGAAATTGTGATCACATGGCCCGCCAACTCCTCCGCCGCCCCCGACGACTACCAAACCTTCCTCCATGAGGGCCGCATGGTCACTGTCGCCCCCCAGAGTCTCGCCAAGGACGACCACAAGTGAGCCAGTACCTCCCCTTCGCCCTCTTCTTCCTCACCACGGTCGTCGGCATCATCGGATTCTTCGTCAAGCAGCTCATTGCCGAGGTCCATGCAGCCCGCATCGCTAGTGAGCAGCAGGGTCGCAGCATGACACTAGTCCTCGAACGCACCGAGGTCCTCATCAAGGGCTTCGACCGCATTCAAGGCAGGATGCTCCAGCTCGAACGCGACAACGCCGCGATGCTATCCAACGTCGCATCCAACGACGAACGCTCCCTCAACCATGAAGCCCGCATCACGCGTGTCGAGGAACGCATCGGACACATCGAACAGCGCGTCTCTCGCTTTGAAAGCCACAATCCATGACACCTCGACGAGTCGTAGACTCTTCATCCCAATCCCCTCGCCAGCCTAACCATCAGGCAGAAACCCTTCGCATGGTCCGCGGTGCCATGCTCGTAGCACTCGCCAATCTCTACCCTCAACCCGCCTTCCGCCGCACACTTCTCTGGCTTATCGACGACTTTGTCATCAGTCCAGAAACCTTCGAAGCACAGCTCGCATACATGGTCCAGCGCGGATGGATCGAAACACGCACCGTCCAAATCATCGGCCGCAGCGACCTCCGCATCGTCCTCACCGCCGACGGCTATGACATCGCCCAGGGCATCGACCCGGAAAATCCCGTCTGTGACTGACGAACGCCGCACTCACTCCACCATCTCAAAGCTCGGCGTCGAAGAACTCGTCGCCGAGTTGCTCAAACGCGGTGTCACCTACGAACAAATCAGTGAGCGCCTTAGCACAGAGCACAGCCTCGACATCTCCAAGTCCGCCGTCGGACGCTTCGCAAAAACACTCAATCGCAAGTACGCCCATCTCGAACGCATGAAGATGGCCGCCGAGGGCATCGCTGCCACCATGAAGGACAGCGAGGGCAACCTCGACACCCGCATGTCCGACACCCTCATTGCCACCACCCAGTACGCCCTCCTTGACCGCGTCACTGACGAGGACGCTACCCACAAGGAAATCGCCGGGCTCGTCATGGCCGCCTCCCAAACCGTTCGCGCCAAGTCCACCCTCGAATCACTCAAAGCTACTGAGCGTCAGCGCTTCGCACGCGCATGGGATCTCGTCATCCAAGAATCCCGCCAGTTACTCAGCCAATCCGACATCTGGCCCGAGGTCGAAGCCATCCTCCTCAAGGGCCGGGAACAGGCGGTCCCCGATGAGTGATTTCACCGACGCCAACGCCCTCGCCGAGGCCATCCTGCGAGACCAGCAGGAACTCCGCGACCGCATCATTCAGGCCCTACGCGACGCGGCCATGATCTGTCAT
Organism: bacterium; assembly: GCA_016125005.1. Lineage (GTDB taxonomy): Bacteria > Sumerlaeota > Sumerlaeia > SLMS01 > SLMS01 > WGMQ01. Next base: position 38,808 of record WGMQ01000048.1, read on the forward strand.
TCCCTCGCCGCCGAAAAGTCCGCCGAGATCGTTTCCCAGTCCGATGGCGCTAACGGACGCTTCCTCCAGTCCTGGTCCGTCACCGAACTGGACAACGGCGCCGAACTCGTCAACGACGCTCCCTATGCCGGTATCATCGAGGAGGGCAGCCGTCCCCACTGGCCACCGTTCCGCCCCATCTTCGACTACATGGGTCGCGTCATGGGCATCCCCACCGCCGGAGTCCCCAGCGGCAGCAAATACGATCTTTCCGACGTCCCCATCTTCAAGGCCGAGCCCGCCCTCGAAAAGCTCCGCCAGGCCGCTTACTCCGTGGCCCTCGCCATCTCCCTGGGCGGCACCAAGCCCCGCCACATCCTGGCTGGCCTACAGCAGGTGTTCGATGAGGTCGTCCGCGAGCGCCTCGATCAGGCGGTGCAATGATGCCCGTCATCTTCGACGCCCGTGAGGCAGCCCTGGCCGCCGTTGTCGCCTACTACCAGCAAGCCCTCGGCAACGACTTCCTCGCCCGCGTCGGCTGGGTCGGCAACGATGCCCTCCCCGTCAACAAGCACGTCCTCGCCTTCCAGATCGTCAGTGACAACACCACCCCCTTTCCTGTCGTCGTCATCGATCATGATGACCCCGGCCCCGACGATGAGCCCGTTGCCCAGGCCGTCGTCGAGTATGGCCGCATCCAGCTCGGCGTCACCGCCACCCTCTACGTCCAGTCCCAGCAGCAGGGCAAAACCCTCCGGTCCGATGCCGTCCGCCGAGTCCTGGCCGTCATCCCGCGCATCGTCGGCAAGGCCCCTGCATTGATCCTGCCGCCCTCCGAAAACCTTCCGGCATTGCTCCATTTCTGCCACGAGGAAACCACCCTCCACGACGAACCAGAGGGCATCAAACGCAACGAATGGCGCGCCACAATCCGTTTCACCCTCCGCACCTCCCTCGTCGATTCCGCCGAGCTTCCCTACTGCCGCCAGATCGAGACATCCCTCCTCGACGACCCTTATCGGCCCGTTGATGCCGTGCTCCCGTAACATCCCCAAGGCGCCACAGTATCTCCCCATGCTCTCAGGAGATCACTCATGGCACAGCCCGTCTATACCAACAACCTGACCGATACGACCCGCCTCGACGGCGTCTACATCTTCGAGCAGTCTCCCCCCGGCTATGTCCAGGGCGTCGGCTCCAACGTCGTGGGTATCCTCGGCGATTTCGATCGTGGCCCCGTTAACACCGTCGTCGCCATCGGCTCTTCTGCCGAGTTCCTTCGCATCTTCGGCGGCTACGGTGTCGCCCCCTCCGGCCAGGAGTCCACTTGGAAGGGCTACTCCGGTTTCCGTGCCGTTGCCGGCAAGGCCTGGCCTGCTCCCCTCCTCATCGTCCGTGCCCAGCGCACCTCCATGGTGAAGGCCTCCCTCGCCATCCCGCTCGTCACCCATGTCGAGGCCGATAGCGTCGTGACCACTCAGGGCCGCACGCTCATCGCCATGGCCGCCCACGCGGGCAACTACGGCAATCGCATCGCTGTCACCATCACCGAGCCCGCCGACAGTTCCCTCACCAACGGTTTCTCCCTCCTCATCACCCTTGATGACCGCAGCGAGGTGATCGCCAACCTCCACGCTGCCATGACCTCGCAGGATCTCCTCGCCGCCATCCAGAACGCGGGCCTTAACATCATCGACTCCCTCCGCATCGCCGACGACGATGGGGCCGAAGCCGACGAGTGGCCTGCCGCTGCTTATCTGACCGGTGGTTCCGATGGCACTGTCAGTGCCCAGGGCTGGACCGATGCCGTGGACAAGCTCGTCGCTCGTCGCGACCTCAACATCCTCTGTCCCGCACAGCCCGACGGCACCACCCTCACCGCCGCCACCCTCAACGCCTACATCAAGAGCGCCGTCGCTCCCACCAGCGGCTCGCAGGCTCCCGTGATCGCTGTCCTCTCCGGCCCCGCCGGTGACGACATCGATGCCGCGGCCACCGCAGCCGCTCTCCTCCGTTCCGATCGTATCGTCTACGCCTGGCCCCACCGCTATCAGGTCTTCCCGGCGGCCAATCCCCAGTATCCCGAGGGCCGTCTCCTGGTGCCCTCCAACGACGTCATCGCCTGCGCCCTCGCCAACATCGACCCTGTCCTCGATATCACCGCGTCCCAGGGCGCCCAGTATATCAACGCGGCCACCGCGGGATTGGAGTACGATGACCTCGGACGCGATGACTACATCGCCGCCAAGGACGCAGGCATCTGCGCCCTCGAACTAGACAACGACCTCGGCTTCCGCGCCGTCTCCGGTGTCACCACCCTGCTCACCCCCGGCAGCGAACTCATCATGCGCCGCCGCACCGCCGACCATCTCAACGCCTCCATCGGACGTTCCCTCAAGTTCTACCAGGGCCAGCCCATCACCGATCCCTGGAAGGATGAGGTCGTCGGCACCATCACCGACTTCCTGCGCGATCAGCAGCGCATCCTCGGCGGCATCCAGCGCGTCGTTGCCTTCAGCATCGACATCGATTCCGTCAACGACGAGTCCACCCTCGGCCAGGGCATCTTCCGCATCAAGATGGAGGTCCGCATTCCATCCCCCGCCCGCTACATCGTCCTGCTCTCTCGCGTCGGCCCCACCGTTCAGGTCACCGAAGCCGCCTAATACCACTCACCGGAGAAACTACTCATGGCCAGCACCAAGGACCAGATTCAGGGACGGGACACCCAGTTGATCCTCTTCCTCAACGGTAAGCCCCAAAAGGGCCTGACCGTGAAGAACTTCGACTGGGAAGCCATCCAGGACTTCAAGGAGCGCGACCTCCTCGGCGAGGCCCGCACCCAGTTCTCCCACCAGGTCAACGGCTACAAGGGCACCTTCGATGTCGACGTCGCCACCGAGATCGACCACGAGATCGCCATCTTCCTCAACGACGCCGACAAGTCCGGCGTCCCCAACTACCAGGTCGCTGTCCAGACCGTTGAGAACTATCGCAACGGCAGCCGCCGAAAGCTCCGCTTCGTCGACGTCGTCCTCGGCATCCCCAAGACCAGCAACCAGGGCCGCAAGGATGACCTCAAGAGGACCTACGAGTGGCGCGCCAGCGACATGATCAAGGTCAAGTAACCCGTAACCCGCACACGAGAAGGAGGCTCCCGTGCCAAAGTCAGTCCGCTTCACCCTCAAGAACGATCCCCGCATCATCCAGATCGACGCGCCTACCGTCGACCAGTATGAGATGGTTGCCGCCCAGTTCATCCCCGGCCAGCTCGCCGGATTTCCCCGCCAGCTCATTGCCGCCTCCATCTCCAGCGTCGGCGGCACCCCTCGCACCATCGACTGGGACCCCTTCACCGAGTTCCCCCATCTCGCCCAGTGGCGCCAGATGGAAAAGGCCTATGCCCGCCTCATCGACGAGAAGGCCCTGCGCGAACAGGCGAACACCATTCGCGCGATTGGCGACATTGACAACCTGACCGTGGTCCTCCCGAGCGGTGCCACCGTGGTCCTTCGCTCCCTCACCCTCGACGATGAAGAGGAACTCCTCTTCAAGAACCGCTACACCGCCAACGATTGGCTCAAGGCGGCCCACGACCAGGTCATTGCCGCCGTCGTGCGCTTCAACGGCAAACCCCTTTCCCCGGGCCAGAACCTCCGCGTCGAGATCCCTGCCGCCGAGGACTGGATGCTCCTCGCCCTCGTCCACAGCCTCCTCAACGGCTCGGAGGACATCCCCGATTTTTTGCCCGACACCCCGGCCTAGCTCGCCTCTACCAACAGGCAGCCTGGGCCGGGCGCTACGCCCACCAGCCATGGCACATCGCCCTCGGCCATCCCCCCAACGCCTTCGAGCGCCGCATCCTCGTCCACCTCACCGCCGATCTCCTCCAGGCCGAGAACGCTGCGACAAACTGTCCCACCACCGATCAATAAAAACTGCGGAACTCGACTCCCGGTCGGTTCCGCAGTTTCTTTTCGTGGTTCCGCGTGTACAAACTCAAATCGCGCTCAGCCCCATTCTACCGGCCTATCGCTAAAAGTTCCGCAGTTCCGCAGTTTCCGGAAAGTCGCGGAAATCACCTCGCGCGTGGAAGGTGCCGTTTCCCGGTTCCGATGACTGATTTCCCACGATTTCCCACCGTTTCCCGCCGAGTTCCGCAGTTTCCGGAAAGTCATGAGAATTTACACTGGTGGCCATGATCGGCGGCCACACGATCTACTCTGGCGATATCCCCGTATCCGGCCCGACCAGTGGCGCGGTGCAATTCGGCTTCCGCGAAAATCATGCGGGCGCGCCCGTGGCAGCGGAAGGCACATGGATCGACACGATCCAGATCGGACCGCCAAACGTCGGGGTGACCGGATGGGAAGTACTGACGGACTAAGGTTAACCGTCTGGCTTGTCGCGCTGGCGATGCTGGGGTCATGCTCCAGCCGCCAGCGCGTTCCACTCGCCATCGACCCGCCCCCGCCGGGACAGGTCACGATTCACGTTTATCGCCCCTCCTACCTGCTGTGGACCCTCCGGCTGCCAGTCCACGACGGGGCACAGGAGATTGGCACGATTTGGGCGCGCCGCTCACTGTCCTGGAATCGCCCGGCGGGAGCAGTCCGTCTCGAGACGCTCCAGTCCGATTTGGGGACCAAGGCGGCGCTTGAGCTGGACGCGAAGGACGGAGAGGCCGTCTTCGTGCGAATCCAGCCGACGTTGGGAATCATTCTGGGTGGCGGTACCTTCACGGTTGTTGATCAGTCAAGGGGGCTGCGCGGGCTCGACAAGACCCACCCCGCCTCGGTTCGTTAGGCGGCCCGAATTCCCTCCCAGTCCGGGCGCGCCACCTTCGCTTAGCCTTGCGTTGCTGTCGTTTCGTTTCCACAATCCACTGGTGTGAACTCGCTGAAAAGACGCATATGGGCCCCCGTAAAGACCAGGAAGTCACCGACATCACGACGCTCTTCCGCAATCTGGGCTCGGGCGCCCCGAGGGAGGGCGCGGACGACCACACCCTGCCGTTACCGCCACCCAAGTCGCAGACCTATTCCCTCCGCCAAGCCACGACACCATCGATCCACCTGCCTCCCCCCGGTGCGATCCCCGGCGTTGGCGGTGAGAGTCATCTTCCCGGGAGCGAGACACCTCCCACAATTCCCCGCCGGGGGCCCGGTTCGGGGCCCAATCCCGCCGATGCGGCGACCCACCAGGGCACGCGGCGCCAGTACGAGTTGTTACGCCAGTTCGCCCAGGGCGGCTGCGGTGAAGTTTGGGAAGGGAGCCAGGTCGTTTTCCCGCGCATCGTGGCGCTGAAGAAAATCCGCCCGGATCTGCTGGCCGCCTACGTCGGGGATCAGGAGATGAAGCAGCAGGTCTATCGCAGCTTCCTACAAGAAGCGCTGACCACGGCGGTCCTCGAGCACCCCAACATCGTCCCCGTCTACGATTTTCACATGGACTCCACCGGCGAGCCGCTGTTGTCGATGCGCCTCATCCGCGGCCGACGCTGGGATCAGATGATCCATGATGACCGCAACATGCCGCGGCCTGAGTATCTTGAGCGTCACCTGCCGATCCTGGTGGACGTGGCGCAAGCCGTCGCCTACGCGCACTCCAAAGGGGTCATCCACCGCGATCTCAAGCCGAGCCAGGTGATGATCGGCGAGTTCGGCGAGGTGTACCTGATGGATTGGGGATTGGCCCTGGTTGTGGACGAGGACCTTTTCTTCCGCGACTTTCCGGACCTGCGGGTGGACTGCGTGGCTCCCACCCGAAGTGCGAATCCTCCGCTTGGCGGAACGCCGGCCTACATGGCGCCCGAGCAGGCGGAAATGGATCCTTGGAAGCTCGGATACTTCACCGATGTTTTTCTCCTGGGGTCGACCTTCTACTACATGCTGACGGGTCTGGCGCCGCGGCGCAGCACCCAGCCGGAACTCGACGCTTCCGGGCTGCTGGCCCTGCCCATCGACCCGCCGCGGATACTCCGTCCCGAATGGGACATTCCCCCCGAGCTGGCCGACATTTGCATGAAGGCCATCAACGTGGACCCGACCAAGCGTCATGGCTCGGCCCGCGAGTTCGTTGAGGCACTCCAGAGCTGGGTGACCGGTGCCAGCAAACGACGTGAGTCCGAAGGACTGACTGTCAGCGCCGCGGAACTTCTCGCCCGGGCGCGCGGCGACTATGGGAACCTGACCGAGTGCCAGAGCAGCCTCATTCGTGCGCTCGGTCTTTGGCCGGAGAACCGCGAAGCGGAGCGCCTCCTTCAGGCCTGTACCCGCACCTTTGCCGAGAGTGCGCTACAAAAGGATGACCTGAATCTGGCCCGCCTCATGGCCTCGCGTCTTCGTGATCACGAGGCACGCGAAGAAATCATGAACGAGGTCATCGCCACGGAACGCCTGGCCAAGCTGGCCGAAGCGGAGGCGGAAGAAGCCGAAGTCCATATCCGCGAACTCCGGGCGAGTGGCGACCTGGTGCAGCAGGAATTGCTGAACCTCGAGCTCAGGGCGACGGCGCTGCAGGGCGCCGCGAACTCCCTGATTGCCGCCCTTGCCGCCATAGTCGGCGCCATGGAGTCGGCGCCTCCCCAAGCCACAAGAACCTTGGTCGAATCCCTTCTCCAGCTTCACACCGGCCTGCTGGCCAAAGGCGGGGACGCGGCACGCCTCTATCAACGTGCCGCCGACTTCGCCACCCGCGCGGGGCTGACCGAAGAGGCCAGAAAGCTGAACCTGAGGGCCGAGTCTCTGGCCTGACGGGCCATTGAGGACGTCGCTCGGCCGCGTTCCCCGGCATGAATGCGCGGGGGTACAATTGTTGGGTCCCCTCCGGAATCAACTGACGGGCTTGCTTACCCGTCCGCCCCGCGGTGCTTGATCACCTTCACCCGGTTCCCCACACCCAGATAGTGCATCTCATCAAACTGGTAACGGGCCAGAAAAATGCCGCGACCGTTGAGGGCCTCGTCGTTGTCCTCCAGCGGGTTGGGTACCGCCGTCCAGTCGAAGCCGTCGCCCTGATCCTCGATCACCCACTCGCAGTGAGATTGATCCATGCGGAAGGCGATGGTCACGACCCGGCCCACGCGCTCCGGTTCGATGGAGCGGCGCTGGACAAGTTCGTTGAGCCGGTAGGGTGACTCCATCAGGCAGCGGCGCTTCTCATCGAAGCTGATTCCCAGATTGCCGTGCTCGATGGCGTTGACGATCAGCTCGTAAAGACCGAGGTGAATGCCGCCTCGAACCTCACGCGAGATGGCGTTTCCCGCCTCGGTCACCAGAAAATCCGCCACCTCGGAGGCGAGTCCCAGACGATTCTCGACCCGGAGGATAAGCTCGCGGCTCACGACTCTTTGGTGGACCTCCGCCCGGAGCTCGCGGCTCTTCAGGACGGAGGAGTATTTATCGAGGATGGAGACGATGGTTTCGAATCGGAGGGGCTTCGAGAGGTAGTTGCTGGCTTGCAGTTCCAGTGCGCGTCGCGCCGCCTCTTCGCTTCCCTTGGCGGTCATCAGCACGAAGAAGACCGAGCTGTCCTGCTTCCTGATGGTCTCCAAGAGGTCCAATCCACCCATGTCAGGGAGGGAAAGATCACTGATGATGACGTCCGGGGTGGCGCGAAGGTAGGCTTCCAGCGCCTGCTTGCCGTCCTCTGCCTCCATGGAATGATGTCCCGAGGAGGCAATAATCTCCCTGAGGTAGTAGCGCACTTCCGAACGATCATCTACGATCAGAACCAACATATCGATTGTCTCCCTGCCGCCCAGCGAACCGCATTATAATATCGTTAGTGAGGAGAAGCATTCACTCCCCTGCGCTCGCTGTCAAGACGGCCCATCACATTTCATGAGGATCGGATAACCTGCCCGGTGTCAAACAAATCATTCGCTTACAATGAAATCAAGCGACAGGGAAATGCCAGGGCTGGATTGTTCCTGACTCCCAGGGGCGAGGTACGAACCCCGTGCTTCATGCCCGTCGGCACGCGGGCGACGGTGAAAGGAATCATGCCCCGGGACCTGCGCGAGATCGGTTCCCAGATCATCCTGGCGAATACGTTTCACCTGCATCTACGGCCCGGAGAGGCGATTATCGAGGCAATGGGCGAGCTCCATGGCTTCATGGGGTACGACGGGCCGATCCTGACCGACTCAGGCGGCTTCCAGGTGTTCTCGCTGTCGGACCTGCGGCGGATCACGGAAGAGGGCGTTCACTTCAAATCGCCGCTCGATGGATCTGCCTGTTTCATCAGCCCCGAGATTTCACTGCGAATCCAGCGCGCACTCGGGGCCAATATTGTCATGGCATTTGACGAATGTCCCCCTGCGACCATGGAAGGGGAGGAGCTCCGAAAGAGCACGGAGTTGACCCTTCGCTGGCTGGAGCGCTGTGCGACCGTGGAACTCAAGCCTCACCAAGCCATGTTCCCGATCGTGCAAGGCGGCATGAACCCGGCGCTCCGTGTCGAGAGTGCCCGCCGGACCCTTGCGCTCATCCCCGACGCGGTTGGCTATGCCGTCGGCGGCCTCGCCGTTGGCGAGGCACGCGAGACCACCTATCAGATGCTCGAGGTCAGCATTGCCGAACTACCCACCGACCGCCCCCGCTACATGATGGGAATCGGGACGCCGGAGGACCTGGTGCTGGCGGTTGATCGTGGCGTGGATCTGTTCGATTGTGTGCTGCCGACCCGCAACGCGCGCAACGCCCGCGTCTTCACGGATGACGGCGGGATGAACCTGCGCAACGCCCAATGGAAGGAAGACCCGCGCCCGATCCTGGAGGGATGCGACTGCCCTGCCTGTGCCGGTCGGTTCAGCCGCGCCTACCTGAACCATCTGCACCGGGCCGATGAGATGCTTGGTGGCATCCTAGCGAGCCTTCACAATCTCCGCTACCTGATCCGCCAATGCGAGCGGATGCGCTCTGCCATCGAGGCGGGCACCTGGGAGGAGTGGAAGGCGCGCTTCTGGGAATTGCGGCGAAAGGGCGACTGACCTTCGTCACTTCTCGGTGGCGGGGATCAACAGGTCCAGCGGGAGGACGTACTCGGTGCGACCACCCGAGAAGGGGAGAACGGCCGTCTGGGTGCTTCCCGGGCGGCGGACCAGCAGGTGCGTGTCGCCATCCTTCGGGATCGGGGACAGGTTGAAACACCCGAGCGCGTCGGACCGCGTGGAAAGGCGCACGCTGCCGTTGAGGGAAATCTCCGCGCCGGCCAACGGCTCTCCCGCGAATGTCACGATGCCCGACGCGGTTGATTCGAAGGGAAGCAGGCTGATGGGCTTGAGGGCTTCGCCCGGCCCCTTGCCCGGTTGCGGGCCGCGGAAGATGGCGCTGCGGCCGGTATTTCCCTCCGCGTCCGGTGCGACCTCGATACGATAGAGTCGTCCCGGCTCCAGATCGCCAAAGCCCACGACACCCTGACGGTTGCTGTTCCGGTTCCTGATGAGCACCATTTCCGAGGTGCCTTCCTTGATGGTGAAAAGCAGCGCGCGGCGGAAGGACACGGGGCGCCCCTGGGCGTCTATGAGCGTTGTATAGACGAGGGACTGTGGGGCGGTCTGCTTAACGGAAAGCGTCGGGGTGCTCTCCTTCTCGAAGGTGGCAACCTGCTCCTTGCGGCTCCCCTCGAGGAAGGCGGTCAGGTGGGCTGTTGTGACCTTCTCGGGCGCGGGGTTCAGCGGGCCACCCGCAGCCCTGTCGGCGGCAGCGATCTCCGGCAACGCCCGCAGGTAGTCCTCCAGTTCCGATTTCGGCAGTCGCGCCGGATCAGCGGGATAGAGGCGGAAGATGTAGGTCCACGTCGTCTTGTTGATGTTCAGGCGGCGGGTCGGAGGGAGTGCCTTCCATGCCGTATCCGCCAGGACCACCGAGGCAACCTGCCAGTCCGTTGATTCGGGAACGGTGAAGTTCACGTGGCCGCTCTTTCCCGTCTTCATCTCGCCCAGGATCTTCTCGCCCTGAATCAGGTGAAACGGGACGTCGGACAGAATCTGGCCGGAGAGGGTCTGGGCGTTCACCCGCACGAAGAGGGGATCGTCGGGCTCGCGTGCGGTTACGACACTCGCCAGAAGTGAAAAGAAGAACAGCAAAGCCAGTGCGCGCATACTCCCGCCTCCAATGCGGTCAGAGAGTCGGCCCGGGCCGACCCGCCAAAAGGCTTCGGCAAGTCCCCAAGGACCGCAAAGGGAAGTTGCGGGAAGCGATTCAGGGACCAGATCGATTTAGAGAATCGTTCGTAGGGGGAGGTTCCTCGAGTGATGGCGAGAAGGGCCAAACGTTGCCCTACCGAGCGTTGGGCCTGTGGGCGCAGAGAACACTGACACCGTCGCGGGAAACCGGGCTCCCGGTGGGATCCGAGCATGGGAACGACCCGCTCGGGGATTACATGGAGGCTACCGCAGCGCGGCAACCACTTCATCCATTGTTTTTGCCGAGGCGGTAAGTGCGAGCAGGTCCTCCAACCGATCAAGGGAATCGATCTTCTCCAGCGCTCCGGCAATCTGGCGATCATCGCCGAAGCGAATCCGCGCCAGACGGCAGACGCTGCGGCGCAGGCCCGCGCAGAGGCCGCGCTCCATACCGCGCTCCATGCCTTCCTCGATGCCCTGCTGGATTCCTTTTTCCAGCCCTTCCTGGATCAGTTCTTCCGCTAGGCTCATGGTCTTCTCCTTCAACTCTCCCGGCTTGTTTTCCAGGAACGTCTTGAGTTCCCTGCCCAACACGCCGCCGTCCAGCGCGAAC
>WGMQ01000053.1 GCA_016125005.1 bacterium
CCGATGTGATCGCCCGCGCCGGCTTTGATGAAGTGAGCATCGAACCCCTTGCCCCAATCGCGGACCGACAACATCCAGACGCCGCTCTCCGGCTCGCCACACGCGCGCACGCTCACACGGCACGGACCCCCGGCGTGCTGACGCACATTGGCGATCGCCTCCTGCGCGACGCGGAAGAAGGCGGTCTCCAGCACAGGCGGCCACCGTTGCGGACCGGTTGTTCGCAGATCGACGTCGAAGCCTTCCTGCGCGAGGCCGTCGGCCAACGACGCAACGGCGGCGAAGAGCCCCAGGTCGTCAAGCGCTGTTGGGCGAAGGTCGGCGATCGCCGAGCGAAGCTCCCGCACCAAACCCTGCGCCATCGCCGACAGCCTGATCATGGTGTCGTGACCAGCCCCAGTGGTGTGCGCCTCCAATTGTCGGAACAACGCCCCGGCAGTTTGCGCGACGCCGTCATGAAGTTCGCGAGAGACCCGGCGGCGCTCTTCCTCCTGGACAGAAAACAGTCTCGCGATCACGTTCTCCAGCCGCCGCTCGCGCTCGCGCAGCAGCGCCAGCAATCGTTCGCGCTCCGTGTCGCGACTGACCCGGTCGATCGCTGCAGCCATGAGCTGTCGCAGCATGGCGAGCGCTTCTGTGTCTTCCTGGTCCAAGACTGTGGGCGCGCCGTTTTCGCGCGAAAGCAGCAGACCCCCGACCCTGCGCGGCGCTCGGCCAGGCGCGATCAGATCGAGACCGGGAGCGTCGTGTCCCAGGTGCGCCTCGCCTTCGGTGAGGCCCGCAAACAAAGCGGCCCGGCGCGCCGCGGCCGAGAGGAGGGGTTCAAGCGTGTCATGATCCGCAGCCGACAGGTCGCGTCCGGCTTCGATCAACAGACGCAGCCGCGCCGCCCGCGCCTCCGCGTCGCGATACAGCGCGCGCAATTCACCCACTGAGGTGGGCTCGCGAATAAGCGGCGGTCCTTTGTCCATGTCTCTAGTCTAAGCGACAACGATGCCTGCGGCATACGCCATCCGGCCTATGCCGCAGGGCAAGGCCGACTGGCCGAGGCCAAGGATCGCGGCGCCCGCCAAGTCTCCCCTGTCTGGTTCCAAAAGCGAGGGCCAGGCAATGCTGACAAAGGAGCCTTCCATGCCTCGCAACGCCATCACAAGAGCCGGTCTGGCAGCCGCGATCGCCTTGTCGGCGACGACTCTCACCGCATGCGCAACTGCATCCGCCCGCCCGGATGCGCCTGCCGCCGCAGCAAGCTATCAGGCGCCGTCGGAGCGCCCCATAACAGAGCAAGAGGTCATTGCCGCCCAGAACGCGTGGGGCGACGCGCTCGTGGCGATCTCCACCGCTTACGACGATGAAGGCCTCGCGGCGGCGCGCCGGATCGCCGAAACCGTGATCGACACGGCTTACGGCTATAATCTGGGCCCGGTGCTGTTCAAGCCGACCCTCACGGTCACCCCACAAACGTTTCGAACGACCCGCGCGGGCGCCATTTCCTATTTCATCGCCAACGACCCAGCCTTCCCCAGCGACGGCGGCTTCGCGCTGAAGAGCTGGCGTAGCTACGAGATCGAGAACGCTGGCATCTTCATCAACGGCGACGTCGCCATCTCAATGGGCAAAGTGCGGGTGACGGACGTCAATGGCGCGGTGACGGAAGTGGACAAGACATGGGGCTGGACCCGCGATGCGGAGGGCCGTCTACGCATCGTGCTGCACCACTCGTCGCTGCCGTACCAACCGAACTAAGGCGCATAAGCAGCGACGCGCCGGCAGGCCGATGAAGCTTGCCGGCGTACGCTGCGCGTCGGCGCAAAAGGAGGTGTCGCCGTGTTCAATGTTCGATCGATCGCCTTCGTGGTTGCAGGGTCGCTCTGGCTTTTTCCGCACACGGCCGCCGCCCAGTCGCTGACTGGCAATGTCGGATCGGCCGCCGTCAATCGGGGCGAACGGTCCATCGAGGCGCGGTTTGGTGCGAATGACCAGGGCAACGCCGCCGCGCGCATCCATTTCGACTACGCCTTCACCGACTGGTACCAGCTTCGAACGATCGCGTCGTTTAGCCGACCTGAGGGCGGAGATTGGGACGTGAGCGGGCTCACCTTCGAGAACTGGCTGCAATGGAGCGAAGAAGCGCGCGACGGCGAAGGCTTTAACGGCGGCGTGCGCCTCGCCTACACCTTCAGGGACGGCGGCGGTCCCGATGAGGCGGCGGTGCGCTTCACAATCACCGATCGGTTCGCCGAACAATGGGAATGGCGCGCCAACCTGATCGGTGAGATCGAGACCGGTGACGGCAGCGAAGGCGGCGTGGCGCTCGCGTCCCGCCTCCAAGTAACGCGCGCCGTTGCGCTGTGGCCGCCGCTTGAAACGCGATTGGGCGTCGAACTGTTTAGCGAGTACGGCGACACCAGGGATATCGCCGACCCCGAGGATCAGGCGCACCAGATCGGGCCCGTTCTCAAGGCCGAGTGGGGAGAGGGTTTCTATCTCCAGACGGCGGTGCGCGTCGGTCTGACCGATGCGACGGACGACGCCATGTTCAAGCTGTTCTTCGGACGAGAATTGTAGGACGTCGTGGCGCCTATCTCTCCGACTGCGGTTGCCCCTGCACGTACGGAGACGGGAAGCTCGGCACGGGTCTGCGTGCGGGGAGCCCTCCAAATCAGCCGGCGGCTGAGCGACGCCGGATTCGCTCAGCGAGCGCGTCTTTGACATGCAGACCTTCAACCTTCAGCCGGCGCCAGGTCATGCTGTCGGCCCGCGGCGTCTCAGCCGCTCGATAGGCGTTTTCATCATGCCACGATCCCTCTCTTGCTGGTGCGCTTGCGCGGTTCATCGGACGCCCCTTGATCTTCGAAGACGGCGAGGCGGCGCTTTCTGATCGTTTCCACTTCGAACCGCTTCGGTGTCGAGCGCTTGATCCGCACGTAAAGAGCGGCATGGGCGACGCTCAGGGGATGCATTATGACGTAATCCTTGTGTTTGCTGACGACGCTGCTGAACCGCCGAGACGCTCCAGGAATTGGACTGCGCCGCAGACATGGCGCCTCAATCAAACGGCGCAACCATCGACACAATGAGCTCTGCAAATACGAGTCATGTCTATCCGGCGGTGGCCGGGGCGATGATTGCGATGAGCGTTCCTTATCGCGCAGACGCTTGCACATGGCGTCGGCGCGCATGACGTCCTCTCCTGTTCGTCGGCAAACAGATAGGAGGAGTCGTCCGATGCCAAATTCCCGCCGATCCCAAAGGACTGGCCGCGCCAGAATTGACTTGCGTCAAGCCATCGAAGACGCAGCCGATGTCGGCCTGATGGAGGCCGTCGTATCCGGCTGCGCGCTTGTGGCGTATGCGGACGGATGGGTGAAACCGGAAGAGCATCGGCGCATGGCTGGTCTCATCCGCTCGTTCGAGCCCATGCGGGCTTTCGGGATCGATGAGGTGCTCGTGCACTTCGAAGAAACGACGGAAGCGTTCAGGACCGGCCCGGAGACCAGCGAGCAGCGCGCGTTCGAGAAGGTGGCCAGGCTCAGGGACCGCGGACACTATCCGGACTTGCTCGTGACGCTTTGCATCGCAATCGCCGATTCCGACGGCGGCTTCGATGGCGAAGAGCGGCAGGCGGTCATCAAGATCTGCGAAACGCTAGGGCTCGACCCAAGGGAATATGGTCTGGGAACGGCCTAAGCTATTCCACCCGCTCATTGCTCCCATTGCAGATAATCACGCACGGAGGCGGCCGGGTCGATGCATGACGCCGGCGACACAAGCGACGGAGCATGCGGGTGGACGTCCTAGAAGCGGCTGGCGGCGCGGCGGCGGCGAACTTGCTCGCGCCCGCGATTCTGTTCTTTGCGCTGGGCGCATTCGCGGGCTGGGCGCGGTCGGATCTCGCTATCCCCGACCAGGTCGCAAAGACCCTGGCGCTCTATCTCATGCTCTCGATCGGCTTCAAGGGCGGCGTCGAAGCGCGCGCGAGCGGCCTGAGCGCGGATCTTCTGACAGCAGGTGGGATTGGTCTGGCGATGGGCTTTCTTGCGCCCTTCGCCGCCTACGCTGCGCTGCGGGCTGTCTGCCGGCTCGATCGCCTCACCGCCGCAGCGACCGCGGCGCACTACGGCAGCGTTTCGGTGGTGACCTTCGCCGCGGGCAGCGAGTATCTGCGCGCGATCGGCGTCGAGTTCGGCGGTTACATGGCGGCCGTGTTGGCGCTGATGGAGACGCCTGCCATCCTCGCGGCGCTCATCATCGTCGGCGCGCGCGCGCGCGATCCGGCGACGCCCTATAAGCCGCAGCTCTGGCGCGAGGTGCTGCTCAATGGCGCCGCCGTCCTGCTCATCGGCAGCTTCATCATCGGCGCAGTGACCGGCGAGCGCGGCATGGATCGCCTCGAACTGTTCGTCGGTCCGCTGTTCCAGGGCGCGCTTTGCCTTTTTCTGCTCGACATGGGGCTGGTGGCTGCGCGCCGGCTTGCCGACGCCCCGCAATTGCGCGCCAGCATGATCCTGTTCGCGATCGTGTGGCCCATGCTCAGCGCCGGCGCAGCGCTTCTCGCGGCGCAGGCGTCGGGACTCTCGATCGGCGATGCGACGCTGATTGCGGTTCTGGCGGCCTCGGCCTCATACATCGCGGCGCCTGCAGCGATGCGCGTGGCGCTGCCGCGAGCTGATGCAGGCGTCTATCTGCCGATGTCGCTCGGCGTCACGTTTCCGTTCAATCTGATCGTGGGCATACCGCTTTATCACGCCGCCGCGCGGCTCTTGATGGGATGAAGGCCGTGACCTCGCACAAACGCACAAAGCTCGAGATCTTCGTTGAACAGCACGCGCTGGAGCGGATCGAAGCGATGCTCGGCGAGGCCGGCTTCAGCGGCTGGAGCGTCTTCGCCGGCGTCGAGGGTTCGGGCGCTCACGGTGCATGGCGCCAAACCGGCGTCGGAGAAAGCGCGGCATACCTCGTCATCGCCATCGGTGCGGAAACATCGGCGCAAACGGCGCTGGCCTGGCTCAGCGACTACTTCAAGAGCTATCCGGGCATCGTCGCATCGAGCGAAGTGACGGTCCTTCGCGACGACCGGTTCTAAACCGCGCGCGATGCTAGGCAGACCCTTCCGTTTCGAGCGCGCTCAGGACGAACTCGGCAAGGCGTTCCGCCGCCACCGGCAAGCTCTTGGCGCGCTTCAGCGCAATCTCTGCGTCCGGCAACGCCGGCAGCGCGCCCTCGACGATCACTAGATCGTCGGGCGCCATCTCGCGCGGCAGCACCGTCACGCCGAGCCCCGCGCGCAAGGCCGCATGCTGCCCCGCCAGCGACGGGCTCGTATAGGCCATGCGCCAGGGGCGTGCGGCCGCGTCAAGCGCCGTGATGGCGCGCTTGCGGTAGACGCACGGCGCTGGGGCCGCGATAAGCGGCAGCTTGGCGTGCGTTTCGAGAAGATCGATATCAGCCGCCACCCATACGAGCTGTTCACGCCAAACCGGCGTGCCGACATCCGGCCCCAATGGTTCGCGCTTGATCAGCGCCAAGTCCAACGCGCCTTGGCTCAGGGCCTCGATCAAATGCAGCGTCAGATCGCAGGTGACGGAAAGATTCACGTGCGGATAGGCGTGGACGAAGTCTCCGAGGATGCCCGGCAGATGCGCAGTGGCGAAGTCCTCGGGCGCGCCCAGACGAACCTCGCCTTCGAGATTGTGCTCCAGGATGCCGGCCACGATCTCGTCGTTGAGCCTCAGCAACTTGCGCGCTTGGATGAGCAGCGTTTCGCCGGAATGCGTAAGCGTCACGCGACGCGGGTCGCGGGTGAACAATTGAATGTCGAGTTGCGCTTCCAGCCGTTGAATCTGCAAACTCACCGCAGACTGAGTTCGAGAGATCCGCGCGCCCGCACGGGTGAAGCTGCCGGTTTCGGCGACGGCGACGAAGGCGCGCAAGAGGTCAAGATCAAGGTTGACAAGGCGCTGGGCGACGGACGGCATGCCGTACAATTAGGATCGCCTTCCACCGGCCGCAATTCCGATTCGCCAGGGCCAGCGCCTACGCCAATTGCAGGCATTTGCACTGCTCATGCGTCCTTGACTTGCCTGGAGCAGCCGCGGCCCCACCTCTCCGACAGTCGAACCGGGCCCCTCTGGCGTCACGACATTGTGGCGCGATGTCGGATCGCAGCATCGGGCCGGTTTTGAGCGCCGCGCGCTTGCGGACGGCCCCTCAACAGGAGGTGACTATCATGAGTTATGTCGCGCGCTTGCTGCTCCGCGAAGAGATCGACGCCCTTGAGCTAGAGTTATCGGCCGAGAGGCGGAACGACAATCCCGACTTGGCCCGCATTCAGGAGCTGAAGCGAGAGGTCGATCGGTTGGAGAACCGGCTCGCGACAGCGCCCCGCGAACGCCCACGGTTGGCAGGTTAGCCGCCGCGTCGTGCGGTGCAGATCGGTGTCGCCGGGTCGGTACAAGTCGGGCGGGCGATGCGTCTTCCCGCTTCCGTGAGCCGTCGGCGGTGCGCCACGGAGGTATCGCCGCTTTCAAGACACAAGCGATTTAACTGAAGTGAGTGGCGCTCCAATGCGGCGTGTTCTTTCAGCAAGGGGACTGGATGGAACCTCTCGAAGAACACCTTCCCTACGCAATTCGCCAGTTCGACACGTCGATTCTCGTGCCGCTCCGCGTGTTCGGCATCGATATCTCAATAACAGATGTAACGCTCGCCAAGGCGATCACGGCGACTCTGATCGTCGCATACATGCTGTTCGCGCTGCGCCAGCGATCTCTGATCCCTGGTCGGCTTCAAGCCAGCGTAGAGGCGCTCTACCTCTTTGTTGCGAGTACGGTTACGCGCCTCACCGGCGAAGAGGGTCGCTCCTCCATCCCCTTTCTCTTCACGGTATTCTGCTTTGTGCTGTTCGGCACTCTGCTCGGGCTCATGCCCTTCAAAGAGACCTTCATGAGCCATCTGGCGACGGCTCTTGCGCTTTCCTTTCTCGTCTTCACCTACATCCATGTGGTCGCGTTTCGTCGAAGGGGATTGGGCTTCTTCAGCGCATTCCTTCCCGCCAACGTCCCGCTGTTCGTTTACCCAATTCTGATCCCGGTCGAGATCATCTCGTACCTGTTCCGGCCGATAACGCTTGGGTTCAGGATTTTTGCGAACATCTTCGCCGGTCACGTGATGGTGAAGCTGTTCGCGGACTTCTGCGTGATGCTGATCGAAGCGATCGGTCCGGCCGGCATTGCAGCATCAGTGGCGCCGCTTGTTGTGATGACGATGCTCTTCGGATTCGAGATCGGCATCGTTTGCATTCAGTCCTACATCTTTCTGCTCATCTCGACCATGTACCTGCGCGATGCGCTCAAAGAACACTGAAAGGAGATTAAGACGTGAGTGACGATAGCGTGCGCTTGCTGGCGACCGCGCTGGCGCTGTTGCCGTTGGTGGCGGTGGCTCTGGCGCTTGGCAAAATCTTCGTCGCCTGGCTCGAAGGTGTGGCGAGAAATCCGTCGGCGAGCGAAAAGATGCAGCCCGTGGGTTACCTCGCTTTTGCCCTGACGGAAGCGGTGGCGCTCTTCGCGCTGATCGTCGCCTTCATCATCATGTTTGTCGGATGAGGCGAGCTGTGCGGCGCAGAGGGGGCAGAACCATCTGCGTGCAACCTTAAGCCATATCTGATTGCCGGGGTTTGGGCGAAGGCAAGCCGCGTCACGGCGCCCTCGACCATATGTGGATCTGCCCTCATGTTGCGAGGGACTGGAGGGTATTCGCCGTTTGGGGGTCGTCGATGGTGCGGCGCTAGAAGTTCAGGCTATCACACCCGCGTTGGCTGCGGGTCTGGCAGATGGCGAAGGCGCAAACGAAACCTCTCCTAACGTCGAAACGAGAATGGCTGCGTCAGCTTTTGCTCGCCCGTTTGCGGCGTGTTGATCAGGTGCACCTGAACGACGCCGCGCTCAAGCATCTGGCGGCGACGGCGGCTCGTCGCCTTTCGAGAAGCAGTCTCGGATACCGGGAGCTCAATATCATGCTGGCCAGCGCGCCGTCTTGTCGCCGCGCAATTCGCGTCAAAGTTTATGCCGATTGAATTCATTTGCCGCGACCGTCATCGTCCCAAGTTGACTTCTGGGAGGGCGAACTGAAGCGCCGAGGACGACCACGCCTTGTTCCAAGGTCGGCATGGCTGCATCAAGTTCTGCTGGATCGCTTGCGGACCGTGAAGCAGGACAGTGTCAGCGACGCTGCGCTGAAGGTGCTCGCGAGCTTACCCCGAGGCGGCTCATGCTCGCCAAAAAGGCACTTAGAGCGAGGTCAATGGTTTGGGCTCCTGGTCGCCCGGCAGTTCGAGTTTAGGGCTGTTGCGCCGCCGGTTTGATCCGCCGCAAAGTCAACGGGGGGTGTTCGCGGCATCTCATTCAACGTTTCTAAGAGGCCGTTCCCCTGTCCGAACGCTTGGTCGAATTGATCGTCGGCGACGCTGATGTTCCTGAGGCCCGCCATCTCCTCGCTACGCGCGCCAGGCGTGTGTGGCAGGAAATGGCGCCGGGGGGAGCAGAGAAGTTCTCCGCAATCGTGCGCGGTCACGAGGTTGAACCGTTGCTGGGTGAGTTGTCCAACGCGTTTGGTCAGTCGGCGTTGTTCTCCGTGGTCGTGCTGAACGTGGAGGCGTCTCTGCCGGCATGCGACGAAGTCGCCGCTGCGCCCCCTAGAGAGGTCACGCTTCGGGCGCAAACGCCACTGGAGCGGTTCTTGAGCCGCGACCGTATTAGCACCGATGAGCTTTACGACGATGTGGCCGATGCGATTGACCTGAGTTGGTCGTTTGTGGCGACAGTAGTGCTTTCGGCGGTGATTGCAGCTTTGGGCATGCGCAGCGGACAAACCGCGGTGGTCATCGGCGCGATGGTTATCGCGCCGTTTCTCAAACCGAACCTGGCACTCGCAATGGCGGCGACCGTTGGCGATTGGCGACTCGGCCTTCGTTCTCTTCGAACCCTCATTGCCGGCGGTGCTCTTGCGGTCGTCAGCACGGCGCTGCTTGGCCGCTTCGTTGACGTTGATCCGCTGGCGTCGGAGCTGCATAGTAGAACATTGGTTCATTTGGCGGATATCGCCCTAGCATTGGCGTCTGGGGCAGCCGGAGTTCTTGCGCTAAGCCATGGGGCGTCCGCGCCGCTGGTCGGCGTTATGATTGCGGTCGCCCTTGTCCCACCGCTCGCAGCTACAGGGTTATATGCCGGCGTGGGGAACGGGGAGCTGTCGCTGCGCGCGCTCTTCCTGTTCGCCAACAATCTGGTGTGCATCAACATTGCCGGCATCGCGGGGTTCCTGTTGCAGGGCCTTCCGCCGCGCCGTTGGCGGATCACAATGTTGATCCTTGCCGTTTGGGTGATGCTCCTTGGCGTGTTCGTGGCCATGGTGGCGAGCCGAACAATGTTCGGAATCGCTTGGACCGGGGCGCCGGGAAGCCATTGAGCGCCCTAATCACGCGTTGTGACCTGTCGTCGAGCACGCGCTATTCGAGACGACACCGGCATGATGGTCTAGCCTCCGCTGTTCCCAGCGTCACCGTCGTTTGCGCTGCCGCCCACGCAGTGAGCCTGACGGCTGTTTTCGGCGATGCCCCGCCGAATTGACGGGGAACGTGCGAACGGCTGAATTGGAGCGCTCGAGCCGGTCACGAAGTTTAGATCGACCCGCCGGGGAACGTGGACGGGGAGGCGGCCAATTTATGAAGTTTCTCCGCCTCGTTCTGGTCGCCTGCGCGTTTCTAGTCCTGGCCGCACTTGTTGTCACCGCGCTAGCGCTTACCGAAACTCGGGTGCGCATCTCCGCATTGGAGGCGGAGCGATCACTTGCAGAAACCCGGTATGGCCCAATCGAATACATGAGCTGGGGGGAGGGGCCGCCTGTATTGGTGGTCCACGGCGCGGGCGGCGGTTTTGATCAAGGGCGCGTGCTCGCGCGCGCCATTGGCGGCGACGGTTTCAGATGGATATCGGTTTCGCGTTTCGGATACCTCGGCAGCACCATGCCTGAGGCGCCATCGACAGCAGCGCAGGCGGAAGCGTTTGCAGATCTGCTGGCTGAATTGGGTGTTGAGCGCGTCAGTATACTGGCCATGTCTGGCGGCGTACCCCCCTCGCTCAAGTTTGCAGAGATGTTTCCGGAGAGAGTCGACCAGATGATGTTGCTGTCTTCGGCGCCGATCACCCCATTTTCTCCCGTCGTGGAAGATCGTCCGATCCCAACTTGGATGTACTCGGCGCTACTCGGTAATGATGTGCTTTATTGGACGCTTACAAAGGTGGCGCGAGGTCCCTTAGCGGAGGCGTTCGACGGCCGAGCCGATCTCCGGGTGGGTCTATCAAACGATGAGGAGCTTTTCGTTGAGGATCTGATCGACGCGTTTCTCCCAGCGTCCCGACGCGTCAATGGGGTCAACAACGAAGGTGCAGCGGTCGACCCGGCCGCCAGCTACGATCTGGAAAGCATTAGCGCGGAGGTGCTCGTGGCGCATGCACGAGATGACCGGTTGAACCCATTTGAGGTCGCAGAGACTCTTGCGACCCGCATTCCCAAAACCCGGCTTCTAGCGTTTGATCGGGGCGGACACCTCCTGCTCGGACACCATGCCGAATTGCGGCGAGAGTTCCGCCGACGACAAGCGGAGTGACCGCTTTCGGCGACTTTCGGCCGAGGCCGATTTCGGTCCTAACGTCTGCCTACAGACCGCCTCTCGCCACAGTTTTCTTGTGGGATTGAACACTCCTAAACCTCGTTGAGGTAGAGCATGGGCCATGTCGTCACCTTGGGATCGTCCGCGGCTGAACCGCCCCGGCTCGGAGCGCCGGTTGTCGAAGCTACGTGCGCGATTTCGTCGTTTGGGCGGTCACCGCGTCTCTCCGTTGGTTGCCGGGCTAGTCATCGGTCTTGTGGTGATCGGCGGCGTCGCTTTGATGCAAACCTTGCGTGGTTCCAGCGACGATGAAGTCTTGCTGCCCGTCCAATCGCCGTCGGCGACGCGCACCACGCCCTTCGCAAACTGTAATGCTGCTCGTGCCGCGGGTGCGGCGCCCGTGCGCCGCGGGGAGGGGGGCTACGGCGCGCACCTAGACAGAGATGGCGATGGAGTAGGGTGCGAGCCCTACCGGCGGTGAGTTGCGTCGCTTTGAGGCGTTGATCCGTAAGCGTCTGAAACGGGATGGCGCGACTTCCTAAGGAGAAAAGTATGCCCCCCTTTTCCGAGCCAGCGTTTGGCACAATCGGTATACCACCGGGCGGCGTCGCCCGCGTGTCTGTTGCCGAGCCGGAGCACGATTGTCTTGGCGGCCGCCAATCTCAATTCCGATTGAGCCCCAGGTCTTTTGACAAAAGCTTGAGCTTCCAGAGCGCCTCCAACGCATCGAGATCGTCGCCGGAGGCTGGATCGGCGATCTCGAGGATCGCCACCTGAAAGTCCGTCCGCGCGCGGCTCCGGAGTCCGACATTGCCGCCGTGGCCGTTGGCGACATAAGCCCGCCAGCGGCCGAGGAAGCCGCCCTGGCCCGACGCTTGCCCGACATAGAGTTGCTGGGTCAACGGGCAGGCGAGGACGTAGACGCCGCCCACGCTCGCCAAAGCGGCCTTCCACGTCTCGGGCATCGTTTCAAGCTGCGAAAGGCGACGGACAAACCGCCTGTGCCCAGGGAATGGCGCCGCGCGGATCGCGCGTCGCAGCTCAATGATCGGCTTGTCTTGCCGCTCTGCGCGTTGGACCCAGGATCGGTAGCCTTGGCCCCATTCGACGACCAATTTGCCGACGGAGGCGGAAAGCGCGTCAAGACGGTCAAGCGCGTAGACGTCGTATGTCCCAGCGCGGTCGAGCGCACCGCCGAGCGCTGCTGCGCGGTCGACCGCGCCCACTTCCTGCGAACGCACGGCGTAGAGCCCAACAAAGATCGTCTCGCCGCTGGCGCCGGCGATGAAGGAGGCCCAATAGGGGCTTGCAAGCGTTGTGCGCATGCTGATGCGCTGGACTTGTTGATAGGCGTCGAACTGGTCGCGGTCGGTGCGCCAGAGGTCGAGCAGGCCTGCATGCGCTTGCTGATGCCGCAACAGACGCACGTCCGCCGGCGCAATGCCCGCAGCGCGCAGAAGCGCGTTGAAGGTCAACCCGTCATGAAGCGCAGCGCGCGCGCCGCCAGCGGGTTTCGTGCACGATCGCTCACTCATCTTATAAGTCATAGCCTTAACCATGGTTGTGCGACCGGCGCCCCAAAATAGGATCGCCTTCAGGCGCGTCCGCCACGGATCAAGTTGTGGTCCTGCTCGCCGCTGGCTGCTCGCCGCTGGCCGCGCCACGCGCCCGCCCGACCGCGCCGTCCGATTATGACTTATATTCTATGGCTTGAAGGCGCAGTTAATCTCGCCTTCGGCGCATGGATGCGCGCGCCCGAGTCGGGCTCAATGTGCAGCGGCTGCGACGCGACAAGGGTCTCTCGCAGGAGGAGCTGGCCGCGCGCGCCGAAGTGCACCAGACCTATTTGAGCGGCGTAGAACGCGGCGTGCGCAACCCGTCGCTTCTGGTGCTGGCGCGGATCGCCAAAGCGCTCGGCGCTGATGTCGAGGATCTGGCCAAGAAACGGCGGTAGAGACCTGCGCGATGTGCGTTTGCTCTTGACGTCGCCAGTACGACCTAAGCCACCGAACCAGCAATCGTGCCGTTGTTGTTCACGGTGACGGTTTTGCCGTTCTTGCGAATAGCAAAACCGGCGGCGCCGCCTGCGCCGGGGCTGCGCGACGTGCCTGGGCCGCTGCCAACGTTCCCGGTTGCGCCGCTGGCGCCTGCGCCGCCGCCCGCGCCGCCGGCGCCGCCGCCGCTGGTCTCGCCGGACCCGCCAGCGCCCCCGCCGCCAGTCGTGCCAGCCGCGCCGGGATTGGCGCCGGCGCTGGAGCCGTCCAGTCCAGGATTCCCGGTTGCGCCGCCGCCGCCATTGGGAAAACCGCCGCCGCCGCCGCCGCCGACTTTGTCGAACGCGGGATCAAGCGTCTTCCAGCGTCCGCCGCCCCCGCCCCCGCCGCCGCCGCCGCCTTTGATCTCGCCGCCGCTGGCCACGGTCACCGCCAGGTTCTCCTGGCAAAAAAGCGCATCGCCGCCCGCCGTGCCCGCAGCGCCATTGGGCGGGCCCGCGCCTTTGCCGCCTTCGCCGCCGCCGCCGTAAACCTTGCCGCTGACTTGCAGCGTGAGATCAATCGTGTGGCTGCCGGAGGGCCAGACGCCGGTGTCGACGCCGACGCCGCCGGCGTTCGTCGCTGTGCCTGCAGCGCCGGTGATGGTGACGCCGCCGCCAACCTGAAACACGACGGTCGCATTCTGTGCGCCGTTGTAGCCAGCTGCATTTGCAAGCGTTCGAAGATTCACGGGAGCAGCGCCGCTGACCTGGATCGTCGCGTTAAAGCCTGAGGGCGGCGGTGGTGGTGGCGGCGGCGGAGGAGGCGGCGGTGGCGGAGGAGGCGGCTCACACCCGGCTTGCGTCACTTGCGTGCGATTGCCGGCGGCGTCGTACATGTAATTGATGACGCATCCGGAATCGGAGGTGGCGCTGCTCAGTCGTCCGAGATCATCGTACGTGTAACTCACGACTTCTGCGAACGCCGATCGCCGCGACAGCAACGCGTTGACCAACCCGCCGACGAAGAGTTGCGCGAAAAGCAAACGCCGCGTTGGCTTCATCGTGCGCAACTCCCGACGCTAACCGCGAATTGGTCCGTTGACTCCATCCAAGGGTGAAAGCACGATGCAAGTCAAGATAGAGCGTGAGGACTGAGCGTGACACTTGCGCGGTGGATTGGTCGTCTGTGCATTGGCGCCGCTTCCATAGGTCTTGCTCCCGAAGACGCTCGCGCACAAACCCCGTCAACGCGCATCGGCGTCGCCTCGCTCGTGTCGCCGTCCGCGGCGGACGCCTTCTACGGCTCGGGCACAACGCACACCAACGGCTTGGGCCTCGCAACACGACCCGATGAAATTCAATCGCTTGCGCGTGCGCTGCGCAACGACGTCGACCTCATCTTTGATTACGTCCGCAACAACATCGCGGTTGAATGGGCGTACGGTCTGCGCAAGGGCGCGCTCGGCGCGCTGACCGACCAAAGCGGTACGGCGTTCGACCAAGCCAAGCTCATGGTCGATTTGCTGCGCGAGTCTGGATATACCGCCAGCTACCGCGCTGGAACGATCACGCTGAGCGGCGCGCAATTTGAGCAATGGTCCGGCGTCACAAACGCCAGCGCTGCGTGCCAATTGCTTGCAAATGCTGGGATTCCGGCGATCGTCAACGGGTCGACGACGGCGAATTGCGGCTATGGCGCTTCGACCGTGAGTTCTGTGACGCTGTCGCACATTTGGGTGGCGGTGACGATCTCGGGAACCACCTACCTCTTCGACCCAAGTTACAAGCCGCACACATTCCCAACGGGACTCAATCTTGAGGCCGAGACCGGATTCTCGACCGGCGAGGCGATGACCGATGCGACGTCAGGGATGACGTCGGGCACGAGTTCGGGCGCGAGCTTCGTCCGCAGCTTGAACGCAACGGCGTTGTCCTCAACGCTTCAAGACTACGGCCAGGCGCTGCTCACGCATATCGAAGCCAACGCGCCTGCTTCGTCGATCGAGGACATTGTCGGAGCGCCGAGCATTCAGCGCTTTGAGACGCCGCCGGGCGGTCTCCGTCAAACGGCTTTGCCGTATACGTCTGCGCAGCAACGCTCGTGGTCGGGCGAAATTCCCAATCAGTACCGCACGTCGCTCGGGGTGCAGATCACGCGCCAGATCGAAGACAGCACTTGGCCGGTCATCATCGATGCTTTGGTGTATGTCGACGAAACCTATGGCCGTAAGTTGATCGTCGACACCAATATTCTCTCGCGTGTCACCGCGACGGGCGGCGAGGGCCCGATGCGGTTCACGCTGCAGGTGACGAACGAACAGGGCGAAGGCCCGGTCGTCGACGAGTTCACCGTCAGCTCCGCCCCAGTCTTGTTGCGCAACGGGATGGTGACGCTCACCGCCAATCACCCCTACGCCGTCGCCAATGACGGCTCGACGACGCTGAATGGCGGCTACATGGACGCGGTCGTCACCAAGCCGGTCTACATGTACCTGCCGTTCACAATTCTCAACGCTTGGGGAAACGCCAACCCAAGTCTGATTGAGGCATGGGGGCAGCGAGACGAGACCGTCGTGCCGCCCGTGATACCGCCGGCGTGTGAAACGTGCCCCGACGACTATCGTGAGAACGCCGGCGATGCGCGGCGCGAACAATTGGCGGCGAGTTGGATGGTGCAGGCGTCGCGTGCGGCCCGCTTGCACGCGATGATCGGCGATGGGGCGTATCTGCACCATCACACGCTCGGCGTTGTCGTTGGCGATGCCCAGCCGCGATCGCAATTCTACGACGTCCAAGGCGGCGTCTTCACTTATTCCATCGTCGACAATTTCGATCGGATCGACGTCAACGACGCGTTTTCCTATGTCAGCACAACAGCCGACGCCGCCGATCGCCGCGCTGCAATCTTCGCGATCGCTGCAACGCGGGATGCGCTTGAGGCCAGCGTCGCGGGTCAAATCGCCGACCTGCCCGACGTGACGTCGACAGCGACCCGGTTCGAATGGGGCAACGCGCCGCCAGGCGGCGAAGATCCATCCAGCGGCTATGGCGCGCGGCGGTTCTACGCGTTCAATTCCGGCAACGTAGCGGCCGCGACCAGCCTGGTGGTGGCGGAGGGCATGACCAGCTCATCGACCCCTGACCAGCACGGCTGCACCGTGGAGCCGGCGTTGCCGGGGACGGAGGTGGCGAGCCGACGAACCGCTTTATCCGACACGATCGGAGACTATGTCGGGGCGGGGTTTGACGTCGTCGCATCAGAAGAGGCGTTCTTGGGGCCAGGCCAGCGCGCCGGCGCGTTTTTTGGGGTGACCTTCGTCGGCGGAGAGCCCATCGCCTGTCGCCACTATGATTCCCTGCAGCGCGGCGGTGCATTGGTTGCGGTGCGTTCGGTCGGCGGCGATCCCGTCGAGATCGCCCACGTTGCGGTTGGACCGCGCTTCATCTCCAAGGGCGGCGGGGCCGGCGCCCAGGCAAGCCACGACGCCCAGTTCGATCCTGCGACAGCCGCTGACGTGTTGCGAACCCGGTTTGTGGATCGATCGGTGGCGCTCGGCGTGGATCTGCGCAATGGCGACGTCACCTATCAGAGCCCGGCGACGCTGAGCGTCGGCAATGGCGAGTTTCCCTATGCCTTGTCGGCCGACCTGATCTGGCGCGGCGGGTTCACGCCGTCCGATCGGTTCGGGCCGATCCTCCATGCGCAACCGCAGGCGCCGTGGACGAGCAATTGGCACAATATGCTCGGCGTATCCGCAAGCGGGCTTGAAGCGATGGGCGAGACCGACGCGCGCGCCGCCGCCGGCACGATCGCAGCGTTCATGGCCCAGCAGGACATTTATCGCCAAAGCGCTTCGCCGCAGCGCGAGGCGGCGGGCCTTCTGGTCAGCGCCTGGTGGCTGCGTCAAATCAGCGGGAACGTGATCACCGTCAATCTGGGCGCGGATACACGCCAGTTCGTGCGCAACGTCAGCGGCGCGTATTTCGCGCCGGGCGCGGCAACCTACGCCACGCTCTCGCAGACCGGCGCGCGGACGCCGGGGCTGCTGGCGGACTGCAACGCCGGCTCGATCACCTATCAGACGACCCGCACCTGGCTCTATACCGGCGTCTCCTATCAGGTCGCCAATTCGGGCGGCGATGTACAGACATTTTCGCCATGGGGCGCCAACGTTGAGAACAGCGGCGGCGGCAGCGGGTGCGCGGGCCAGCCGCGCGGCTTCCGGATGACGAATTGGTCGTTTCCGCGCGGCGTCAACCTCACGCTGAGCTATGCCCAGCCCGACCTGGACAACGCGCCCGTCATCACCGAAGTCGCCAACACTCTGGGCCGTCGTATCCGCTTCAATTATACGGGCACAGGCGACACGTTTCGGTGGATCGGGTTCGACAACGGCTTGGCCGGCGCCGACGCGCGCGCCGTCAGTTTCGCCGCGACCGGCGGCGTTGAAACCATCACCAGCGTCACCGACCCTGCCGGCGCCCAGACCCGGTTCACAACGACCGAAGACGACCGCCATTTCTTCCTGACCGACGTCTTCGACGCCAACGACACCACGACGCCGTCGCTGCGTTTCACCTATGATGCGCTGGGCCGGGTGCTGGAAGCGCGCGACGCCGAGGCGCTGCAAGGCGTGCGTGACCCATACGAATTTCGCATTGCGCCCTATGGGCGCGGCGAACGCGAGGACCCGCTCGGCAATCGCTACACGGTTCTGCACGACGCCGACAGACGCGCGTTCCGGTTCACGGATGAATTGGGACGCATCACTCAGGCCGAGTATGATGGGCGCGGGCGGATCGTTCGCTACGTCTATCCGGAGCTCGACGAAGAGCGCCTCGCTTACAACACGCGCAACAACGTCACCGAGTTGCGCCGCCAAGCGAAGCCGGGGTCGGGCCTTGCCGACATCGTCGTCAGTGCAACATGGAACACGACCTGGAACAAGCCCGCGACGATCACGGACGCGCGGGGATATCGCACGGATTTCACCTATGTCGCCTCTGGCAACGGCGCCGGCGAGTTGCAGAACGCGACACGGCCGGCGCCTTCGGGCGCAGCGCCCATTGGGTCGGGGACGCGGCCGGTCTACAGCTTCACCTATGGCGCGTTTGGGCGTTTGGCGACGTCGACCGACCCAACGGGCGTTGCGACCGCCAACGCGATCAACGGCACGACCGGCAACATCACCTCGACGACGCTCAATCCCGGCGGCGTCAACGCCGCCACGAGCTTCAGCTACAACGGCATCGGCGATGTGCTGACGACGACCGACCCGCGCGGCAATGTGACCGAGGCCGCCTATGACCCGATGCGCCGGCCGACTGTCATCAAGCATCATGACGGCGGCGTCGGCGCGACCGTCATCGCCGCGGAGCGCACGAACTACAATCTCTTGGGTCAGGTCACGAGCCAGGACGGCGGCACGGCGTTCTCCGGGACCAACGTCACCACGTGGCTGACGCGGGAGACGCGCACCTACACGCCGACGGGCCAGGTCGCAACGATCAAGGACGGGCTCAACAACACGACCACCAACGCCTATGACGGCCTCGATCGCCTGTTGCAGGTCACCGATCCGGTCGGCCGCGCCACGCGCAACGAATATGACGCCGCCGGCCAGCTCATCCGCACAATCCGCGCCTACGGTTCGCCGCTGCAGCAGGATTATGCGCGCTACACCTATAGCCTGAACGGCCAGGCCCTCTCGGTCCGCGACGCCAACACCAACCGCTCAGCCTATGTCTATGACGGCTTCGACCGGCTCTGCCGGCTCTATTTCCCGGTCGCGAGCCTCGGCGCCAACCAGGCCGCGACCGGCGGGATCGCGGAAAACGCGCTCTCCTGCGCAAGCGGCGGGACGAGCCCCGACTATGAAGGTTATGCTTATGATGTGAACAGCAATCGCACCAGCCTGCGGTTGCGGAGCGGCGAGACCATCGGCTACACCTACGACAATCTGAACCGCGAGAGCGTGAAGGACATTCCCGGCGGCACGGCGGCGGATGTTTTCACCGGCTACGATCTCGCGGGGCGTCGCCTCTTTGCGCGGTTTGCCTCCACCGGCGGCCAGGGCATCGACTATGCATATGACACGGCCGGGCGGCTCACGAGCGAGACGAGCTTCGGGCGCGCCTTGTCGTTCCAGTACGACCTTGCCTCCAACCGAACGCGCATCACATGGCCGGACGCGAACTATGTGCAATATATCTACGACAATCTGGATCGCATGGACCAGGTGCGCGAGAACGGGACGCCGTTAGGGCTGCCGCAACTGGCCAATTACGACTTCGACTCCCTCTCGCGCCGCACCTTGATCCTGCGGGCCGAGTTTGCGGGAGCGTTCACGATCTACGCCTATGACGACGCCTCCCGGCTCACGCAACTGGCACAGAACCTCGCTGGCACGGCGGACGATCAGACGCTCGGCTTCGGCTACACGGCCGCGTCGCAGATCAGCCAGCGCACGGCCTCGAACAACGCCTATAAGTGGTTCGACTCCAATTTCAGCCGCGCCTATTCCCGAAACGGCCTGAACCAGTACACGAACGTTGGCGGGGCGACCTATACGCACGATGCGCGGGGCAACTTGACCTCGGATGGATCGCGCACGTTCGCATACGATCTGGAGAACAGGCTGACGAGCGTGTCAGGGAGCGCGTCGCTGACGCTGGCGTACGATCCGCTCGGGCGACTGCGCTCAACGAGTGCGGGCGGCACGACGACGGAGTTTCTGTATGACGGCGATGCGCTGGTCGGCGAATATGTCGGCGGAACGCTGGCGCGGCGCTACGTCCACGGCGCGGGCGTCGACGAGCCGATCGTCTGGTACGAAGGCGCCGGCCTCACCGACCGCCGCTGGCTGATCGCCGATCACCAGGGCAGCGTCATCGCCCACACGGACGCGGCCGGCGCCACCACGCGCTACGCCTACGGCCCCTACGGGGAACCCGCGTCCTGGGCAGGCTCACGCTTCCGCTACACCGGCCAGATCGCGCTGCCGGAAGCCCAGCTCTACCACTACAAAGCGCGCGTCTATGATCCTGTGCTGGGGAGGTTCCTGCAAACTGACCCCGTCGGGTATGAGGACGACTTCAACCTCTATGCCTACGTCAGAAATGACCCGCTGAATCGCAGCGATCCGACCGGCCGGCAAACGGCGGGGATCGCACAGATACGGAACGCTATTGCACGAGTGTTGCCGCAACGCGAAGAGCGCCGGGCAGGGCCGCCGTCAAGTCCGTTGACGCCTGTTCCTGATCCGATTGTGCCGGATGCCACGTTGGCGGTGGGTGCCACCGTAACCGCATCCGGAGGCACATACACCGCTTCCGTCGAGGGAGGAGCGTTCGTTTCCACCAACGGGGAATTTGGGGGATACGCAACGACTTCGACTGGACGCACATCGGAAACCATACCCAGCGCAGGCGTTGCGCTGGAGGGGACGCTTTTCAATGCCAATGCTTCTGAAATGCTGCCGGATACAACTACGACCTCGGTAGCTGGCGACACTGTTTCCGTGCGAATGGTTGAAGGCCAAACCTCAAGCGGTGATGCGTTCAGCGGAACCTCTATGAGCTTGGGGGCTACCACGCCTGGAACGCCGGTGGATGTGAGTCACACAAATGACCGGACGAACGTGATCATCTTCAATCGAGAGGATGAGCGATGAAGTGGGCCCTCCGGGCAATTCCCTACGGCTTCGTCTTGTTGTTTGCGCTGGTGCAAGCGCGACTCTCGCAGTTTGACGGTAATGCCATCTATACCGAGGGAGCGAGGTTGCCCAATGAAGCCACGGGCGAGGTGTGGGAGATCGCGTTTCGCGATGGCGGAGTGAGATACGCAACGCTCCACGATTACGCGATGTACTTCGCGCCTTTTGTGATTGTGCCCGCGTTCATCGCAGCCATTCTGTGGATCATCGTGGATTTGTGGAGGTCCGGATTCTTTGCTGAGATGACCCCTTAATTCGCCCGCAGTGGCAACTCACCATCCAGCGAATAGGGCCGGATCGTGTTGTCGAGGTACGATACCGCCACGCCGTCGGCAAAGATCGCCAAGCCGCGTGGCTCAATGCGTCCGTTCACAACCAGCCCCTCGTATGCGGTGCAACCTTGGGCGCTTCCCTGCATGAGTTCGAGGCCAGTCAGCGCCTCTGGGTCCGGTTCGAGTTGGGCTCGAAAGGTTGGCTCGTCCAAGACCGCATTCAGAAACCTCCGGAGTTGATCCTCCATTTCGTCACCCAACGGCTCGTCGGAAGCTATGTGCGCCGAAAGAGAATTGGAGAAATAGAAGCGGGTTTGATCAAACCCGCTGCTTGGTTGAGAGCACCAGAGACCGGTATCCGGGCTGAACGTGCTGGCGTAGCTCGTGACGGATTTTACGTATCTGAACCCACCGCGAGCGCGCTGGACTTCCAGCCGCTGGAACATCTCGTCATAGCCTTCAAACATTGGCAGCTGCCGAACGAACTCAGACATGGGCTCGCCGACGAGCTGAGCAATGTCATTCGCGCCGACCTCCCGAATTTGCGCCACGGGGCCGGAGACCGAATCCACGAAGATCATGGACTCGCAGAGACTGTCTTCCTCATAGATGACGCAGCCGGCCCTCTCGGCGAATGCCTGGCGCAGCTGCGTTGGGGTGAGGTGTGTGAGCACGGCGCCGTCAGTGTGCCGGGGAGCGGATGCGCATCCGCTCACTGCAAGCATAGCGGCAAAGACGATAGATCGCATACGATCACCCCTTCAGCATCGGCAGCGCGGACGGGCGGCGCCGGGCGC
>WGMQ01000094.1 GCA_016125005.1 bacterium
CCGTGCAGGGCCCGAAGGCCCTGGCGCTCCTCGACGAGTTGATTCCCGGCAAGCGCTGGGTCGACTTGCCCTCGTTCTCGCTCAATCCGGTCAAGGTCGAGGGACACATCCACCTAGTCTCGCGCACTGGCTATACGGGCGAAATCGGCTTCGAGCTGCTCCAGCCCGCGGTGCTCGGCGACCTGTGGTGGAAGCGTCTATACGACGCTGGTGTCGTTCCCTGCGGGCTGGCGGCGCGGGACTCGCTGCGGCTGGAGGCGGGCTATTGTCTATACGGCCACGAGCTTTCCGAATCCATCACCCCCATCGAGGCGGGCATCGGCTGGTCGGTGAGCACGCGGAAGCCGGAAGTGTACATCGGGCGCACGGTGCTTGAGCAGCAGAAGAAGTCCGGTGCACCGCGCCGTTCGGTGGGCCTGCGCGGCGAAGGTCGCCGCCCGCTCCGCGATGGCGAGGAAGTGGCCATTGCCGAGGGCGACGTCGTTGGGCGCATCACCAGCGGCGGTTTCTCGCCGGGGCTCCAGTGCGGCATCGCGCTGGCGCTGATCGCGGCAGACGCGCCGGAAACGAATCTTGTGGTACGCGCCAAGGGACGCGAGACGCCGGTCACCATCCAGCGGCCTCCCTTCGTTGAGACCTCCATCACTCGGGCCAAGGCCTGATCCCAATCCAGTCAAGGAGCGCTTCATCATGTCAGTGCATCAGGACTATCTATACACGGAATCCCACGAGTGGATCGAGGCCAGCGGGGACGTTCGCCGCATCGGCATCACGGACCACGCGCAGCATCTCTTCGGCGACATCGTCTTCACGGAACTTCCCGAGGTGGGCCGCGTGGTGAAGAAGGGTGACTCGCTCGGCACCATCGAATCGCCCAAGGCCGCGTCCGATCTATACGCCCCCATTTCCGGCGAGGTCGTCGAGGTGAACACCGTCCTCAACGGCGCACCGGAGACGATCAACCAGTCCCCCTACGGCGACGGCTGGATCGTGAAGCTCCGCCCCTCCGACCCGTCGGAGGCCGAGGCGCTTCTTTCCCCTGACAAGTACGAAGAAATCGCGGAAGGCTGATCCATGGCGTATATACCACACACCGACGCTGATCGCTCCGCCATGTTGGCGACAATCGGCGCCCGCAGCATCGACGAGCTTTTCGAGGGCATTCCCGCCAGCGTGCGCTTGGCCAGGCCGCTGGATTTCCCCGCCCGCAGCGAGTTCGAGGTCGACCGCTACTTCGAGGAGCGCGCCGCGGAGAATCGTGTCTATACACCGGGACGCAGCTTCCTCGGCGCCGGGGCCTACGCCCATTTCACGCCCGCGGCGGTGCTGCACCTTGTCCAGCGCGGCGAGTTCATGACCTGCTATACGCCCTACCAGGCGGAGGTCAGCCAGGGCACCCTCCAGATGATCTTCGAGTTCCAGTCGCACATGTGCGCGCTGACGGGACTCGACGTGGCGAACGCCTCCCTCTACGACGGCGCCACGGCACTTTGCGAAGCCGTCGCGATGGCGGTCCGCCACACGCGCGAGCGCGTTGTCTATATCCCGGAACTGCTCCTCCCCGCCTACCGCGAGGTCTGCGAGGCCCAACTGGTCGGCCTCGACGTGGAGCTGCGCACGATCCCGGCGCGCGGTGCCCTCACCGATTGGGCCGCGATCCAGGACATCGGCAAGGCCGCTGCCGTGGTGATCGCGACGCCGAACCGACTCGGCGGCATCGAGGACGGGCGCGCGGCCCGCGCGCTGGCGAACCGCTTCGGCGCGCTCCTGATCGCCTGCGTCAATCCCACGTCGCTGGCGATCCTTGCGGCGCCAAGCGAGTACGGTGCC
Organism: bacterium; assembly: GCA_016125005.1. Taxonomy (GTDB): domain Bacteria; phylum Sumerlaeota; class Sumerlaeia; order SLMS01; family SLMS01; genus WGMQ01. The sequence continues at coordinate 1,831 of WGMQ01000094.1, forward strand.
GACATCGCCGTTGGCGAGGCACAGCCGCTGGGGCTCCCGCTGAGCTTCGGTGGTCCCTACGCGGGCTTCTTCACCTGCAAGCGCGAGCTGATCCGCAAGATGCCCGGCCGCATCGTCGGGCGGACAAAGGACGCGCAGGGACGCGATGGTTTCGTCCTCACGCTCCAGGCCCGCGAGCAGCACATTCGCCGCGACAAGGCGACCTCCAACATCTGCACCAACCAAGGGCTCTTCGCCGCGCTGGCCACCATGTACCTGACGTTTGTCGGCCGCGAAGGCCTCGTCGAGGTCGCCGAGACCAGCCTGCTGCGCACCTCGCGGCTCGCCGCACGCCTAGTGGCGGAAACGCCCATTTCACGCTACGAATCGAATGCTCCGCATTTCCACGAGGTGGCCCTTCGCCTCCCGATTTCCTCGGCGAAGTTCCTCGCTGAGATGCGAGACACAGCGGGAATCTTGGCCGGCTTCGACCTGAGTCGATGGGGCTATGACGCGAACCTGCTTCTTGTGAACTGCACCGAACTGGTCACCGAGCGCGACATCGACGCCTACGTCGCTGCCGCGCGTGCGATCCTTGCCCGCCGCGAGAACGGAGCTGTATAGACAATGACAACCGCCACTCCCGTCGAACCGCAGAACGAAAGCGCAACCGTGACGCTGATCGGCGACGTTTCGTCGCTCGGGCGCCGCGGTGTCCGCCCGCCGGTGGCATCATCCGAGTCACGCCGCGCCGCGCTGGATGGCCTCCCTCCCGAGCTTCGTCGCGCCAATCCCGCGGCGCTGCCGGAGGTCTCGGAGCTCGACGCAATCCGCCATTTCACGCGCCTGAGCCAGAAGAACTTCTCCATCGACGGACAGTTCTATCCGCTCGGTTCCTGCACGATGAAGTACAACCCGCGCATCAACGAGAAGGTCGCCGCCATGCCGGGCTTCCTTCGTTGTCACCCACTGCAGGATGACGCCGACACGCAGGGTAGCCTCCGCATCTTCCACGACCTGCAGGAGATCCTCTGCCAGGTGCTCGGCATGGGCGGTGTCACGCTTGCGCCCGCCGCGGGAGCACACGGCGAGTTCGCCGGCATGGCGATCATCCGCGCCTGGCATCTGGCCAACAACACGGGGCGCGACGAGGTCCTCATTCCCGACTCGGCCCACGGCACGAACCCCGCCAGCGCGGCGCTCGCAGGCTTTAAGGTCCGCGAGATCAAGTCAGGCGCCGATGGTCGCGTGTCGGTCGACGCCCTGCGGGCGGCGCTCGGCCCCAAGACCGCCGGGATCATGCTCACCAACCCGAACACCTGCGGCCTGTTCGAGACCTCTATACGCGAGATCGCCGACGCGGTGCATGAGGCCGGCGGCCTGGTCTACTACGACGGCGCGAACCTCAACGCGATCGTGGGTCGCGCGCGACCCGGCGACATGGGCTTCGACGTGGTACACATGAACCTGCACAAGACCTTCTCGACGCCGCACGGCGGCGGTGGACCAGGCGCCGGCCCCGTCGGTGTCTGCGAGAAACTCGTCCCATTCCTCCCGGCGCCGCACGTCCGCAAGACGGCGGAGGGTCGCTTCGATTTTCACACGCCCGACCAGTCCATCGGCCGCATGATGGGCTTCCACGGCAATGCGGGAGTGCTGGTCCGCGCGCTGGCCTATGCGCTGGCACAGGGCGGTCAGGGGCTCTGGGACGTGGCTGGGCACGCGGTGCTCAACGCCAACTACGTCCTCAATCGCCTCCCCGCGCTGTTCGAACGCCCCTTCGGCGACCGTTGCATGCACGAGGCCCTGGTGACCATCCGCCGCACGGAGAAGGAGACCGGCATCAAGGCCTTCGACGTGGCGAAGCGACTGCTCGATCTGGGCTTTCACGCCCCGACGATCTACTTCCCGCTGCTGGTTCCCGAGTGCTTCCTCATCGAGCCGACGGAAACCGAAAGCAAGGAGACGCTCGACCAGTTCGTGGCCGCGATGGAGCAAATCGCCGCCGAGGTCCGCTCCGCACCGGAGCTGCTCAAGTCCGCGCCGAGCACCAAGCCAACCGGGCGCCTCGACGAGGTCTCCGCGGCAAAGGAACTGAACGTCTGCTGCCGTTGGGACTATGAAGAGGTGAAGTTGGGCTAAACAGTCGTACCGCCAAGCGGCCATCCGCTTCGCGACACCCGCCCGACTTCTCCCGGGCGCGGCACATGCCGGGGGAGCACTTGGCAGGCGACCACCTGCCGGTGCTCCCCCACTTTCGTTGCGGCCCGATCCCGCGCGGCGTTCGAGGCGAAGAGCCCGAAGCACGCGGAGCCGCTTCCGCTGAGCCTCGCGTAAGTGGCACCGGCGGCGGTCAGCTCCGACAGAATCAACGCCAACTCTGGATAGACAGGAAGCAGCGCGTCCTCGAACGTATTGGCCCCCGCGGGTGGGTTGGCACTCGGAGCGGCGAGCCACGACTTCCACGCGGCGACGTCGCTGCGGGTGCCGAGCATCCCGGGCGCGATGCGGGCGTAGGCCTCGCGGGTGCTGATGGGAAAGTCGGGCAGGACGAGCAGGCAGGGAATCGTTCGTGATAGCTTGACGGGCTCAAGCATCGTCCCGCGGTCCGTGCCGAGCGCCGGTCCCGTGCGGACGAAGAAGGCGCAATCGCTGCCGAGTTCCGCCGCCAGACCCTCCAGCCTCCCGGGCGAAAGCCGCGGTTCGGGCAGTGACTGGTTAACCAGTACCAAAGCCGCCGCGGCGTCGGCACTCCCGCCACCAAGGCCTGCTCCGTGGGGGATGTTCTTGGTCAGGCGAATGCGATGCCGGGAAGCCGTACGGGTTTCCTGATAGAGACGCTCCACGGCCCGCCAGACGAGATTGCGTTCGTCGGTGGGGACGCCGGCCGCGAACGGACCGTCGACCTCGAGGGCCAGTTGCGCGGCGTCGTGAAGCTCCAGCCGATCAGCCAAACTCACCTCAGCAAAGAGGGTGGACAGGTCGTGGTAGCCGTCGGCCCGCTTGCGAAGCAGGTCGAGGAAGAGGTTGATCTTTGCCGGTGCTTCAATGGCCGGTGAGGACACGTCGCGCCGGGTCAGTTGGAGAACTCAATCCCCTGATTCGTGGCGGGGATGTTCTCGGCGGCGGGACGGTCTGTAGCGGCGGCGCCGGCGCTCCCTCCGTCGTCGTTCTTGGAGGCTTCCTTAACGGCGTCAGCCAGCTTCAGGATCGCGTCGGCAATGCGGGCATTGCTGGCGGCAATCTCGCGATTGCTGGCCGCCACGTCGCGTGTGGCGGAGGCCACGTCACGCGTCGCCGCCGAGACGTCGCTCCCCTGGCTCATGACGCCCGACTGGGCGATGAGGTTGCTGGCAACCATTGCAACAACAACGGCAAGAATCAACAGCCCGTAGCTGCGTCCACTAATGTTGGGTCCGGCCATTGGAAAATGCCTCCGGGGAAGTCGACTCGTTCGAGTCGCGTGCTCATGAAGTCAACGCATGAGAGCATCCCCGCCCGGTGATCGTCAAGCGGCGCGACTCTCCGAGATTCCCGGAAAAGAGGCTGCTGGATTGCTGGCACGCAACGGTACAATCCCTGTCCGCCAACCGTACCATAATGTACAGTCCCGGTGGGAGTGCGCAGGTTTTTCGCAGTAAATCGCCGATTTTTCGGGGGCACGGTTGGTGCTCCCTGCCTATTTACCCCTCGCGGGGCGCTCCCCAGCCGTGAAGCCCGCCGTTTCCCGCGTCGCCAGCGCGGAACATGGACGCCGGGCCTTGCTAGTCAGCGGTTACCTGACTACGATCAGCAGGTCCATCCACCACTCAAGGAGATCTCCCGTGAAGAGATCGCTCAGTCCACTGTGCCTTGCAGCCGCCCTTGCCGTCGCCGCCTCCGCCCTTCCCGGGACCATTGACCTCACCAACCTGCCCAACTACGCCAACCAGACGATCCCCAACTACATCACGCGGAACAACACACCGCCGGATAACCAGATCAGCAACGCGGGAGCGACGCTGGGGCGCGTCCTCTTCTACGACAAGCGACTGTCGGTGAATAACACGGTCTCCTGTGCCTCCTGCCACCAGCAGGCCCACGGCTTCAGCGACCTCGCCACCGCCAGCCAGGGAGTCAACGGCACCACGGGCCGCCACGCCATGCGCCTGAGCAACGTGCGCTTTGGCAACGAACCCAAGATGTTTTGGGACGAGCGCGCCGCGACCGTCGAGCAGCAGGCCACCCAGCCCATCCAGGACCACGCCGAGATGGGCTTCAGCGGTCAGAACGGGGATCCGTCGCTCGCCGACCTGATCGACCGGATGGAGGCCCTCTCCTACTATCCCCCGCTGTTCATCGCGGCGTTTGGCGATCCTACCATCACCGAGGACCGGATGCAGCGCGCCATCGCCCAGTTCGTCCGCAGCATCCAGTCCTTCGATTCCAAGTACGACGCCGGACGCTCTCAAGCTCCCAACGACGGCGCACCATTTCCCAACTTCACCGCTTCGGAGAATCGTGGAAAGCAACTATTCCTGGCGCCACCGGTCTTCAACGCGCAGGGCCTCCGTACCGGTGGAGGCGCCGGTTGCGCCGGATGTCATGCGCCGCCCGAGTTCGACATTGACCCCAATTCACGCAGCAACGGCGTCATCGGCAAGATCGGTGGCGGACAGGACCTGACGAACACGCGCTCCCCGTCGCTCCGCAACATGCTGAACCCGCAAGGTGCAACGAATGGCGCATTCATGCACGACGGCTCCCTCGCCAGCCTGCAAGCGGTGCTGAATCACTACAACGCCATCCCGACACCCACTAGTCAGGCCGTGCGACAGGCAATCGACGCCCGGCTCCTCCCGGGCGGAAACCCGCAGCGACTCCAGCTAACCGCGCAGGAGAACACCGACATCCTGGCGTTCCTCGCCACGACCACCGGAAGCGCTGTCTATACAGATGCGAAGTGGTCCAATCCCTTCGACGCCAACGGCAACGTGACCATTGTGGGAACAGGTCAGACGGGGACGAATTGGAGCTTCTTCTGAGCGCCTCAGCTTCATGAACTCCTACAGATCATTCAGGAGAGGCATAAAGGTTCGCAGCCGAGGCGGTGGGCGACCGAGTGTATTCAAGATACATGACAGAGGCCAACGAAGGATCCGGACCTTTAGGACCTCCTGGCCTCAGCTTCCCCAGCGATCCCGCAGCAGGTCGCGCATCCAGAGGTTGATCCGTCCGCGGTCGGAGACAGGAAGGTTCGTGTGGGGAAGCGTGTGCTGGTAATTGGGCGGCCCGAACTCGGGCGTGACCGTCAGGCAGGAGGCACCGTCAGCCCGCCGCGTGGCGAGGAGCCGATCCCACCAGCCCAGATGCGCGTCCAGGTGGCGGCGATACTCCGGCGCTGACGGGTCGGGGACCTGGGGGCCTTCCTCGTACCCGACGCGGGCGTGCAGGTGAATCGAGCGCGAGATTGCCAGCTCCACCCACTCCGGGATATCGCCGAGCAGGGACTCGCAGACGACGCACCAGTGGCTCAGGTCGAGGTTTAGCTTCAGGTCCGGGAAGGCCTCCAGATAACGCGCCGTATCCCACGGGGAGAAAAGCATCCGCTGGCGGTGCGTCTCATGAGCCACGGGAATCGGATAGTCGCGCTCCATGGCGAGAACCTCGCGCCAGAAAGCCGAACCCTGCTCGAAGGTCCATCGGTCGCGGCCCGAGTGGGCGACCGCCAGCGTGGCACCCGCGCGCACCGCCTTGTCCATCCAGGTGCGAAAACCTTCCGGCGATTCGGGGAAAATCTGGGCGACAAAGAAGATGCCGTACTTTGCGGATAGCTCACGAATTTCGTCCGCATCGGGCGCACCGAGATCAGCCTCCACGCCGTGAAAACCGGTCTCGGCGGAGATCCGAAACTTGTCCTCGAGCGTGATCCCTTCCGTCATTCCCCACAGGGCGCGGCAGAAGCGGACGTCCATCTCAGGAACCGAAGTGCTGGTCGATGAGCTGGCACCAGGTGTGGATCACCGTGATGTGCATTTCTTGGACGCGCGCGGTCAGGCGATGCGGAACGGTCACCACGGCGCGCGAGTAGGGCGCCATGGCGCTGCCGTCGTTGCCGACCAAACCAATGCACTGCATTCCAAGCGCATAGGCCTTGTCCATCGCCTCAAGCACATTGGCGGAGCGCCCGCTGGTGCTGATGCCGACAAGCACGTCGCCGGGGCGACCGAGGGCCTCGATCTGGCGTGAGAAAACCTGATGATAGCCGTAGTCGTTGGCGATGGCCGTGAGGGCACTCGTGTCGGTCGTCAGCGCGATGCCGGGAAGGGCACGGCGGTCCTTGATGAAGAACCGTCCCGTCAGCTCCGCGGCGAAGTGCTGGGCATCGGCGGCGCTCCCGCCATTGCCACAAATGAAGATCGTGCCGCCCGCCTCCAGCGCTGCGATCATCGCCTCGACGGCAGCCACGATGGGCTGCTGCTGTTCGGGCGAGCGCATGGCCTCGGCCAATGCCGCGTGATCGGCAAAGAGGGCATCGACGGCTGCGTGGTGGCTCATGGGCGCTTCTTCTTTCGCGGGGCTGACTCGGGCTGCACTGCCCGGCTCAGGATTGAGGAAATGCTGGTCGCGGACCCGAGGTCAACCAATCGCACCGTCCCGCCGTAGCCCTCCACGATTTCGCGCCCGACCACCTCCGTCGGCGCCCCGTGGGCGTAGGCGCCCTTCACCAGAATCTCTGGCTTGAGGAGCCGCAGCAGGTGCTCCGGCGTGTCCTCGTCAAAGCCCACCACGAAGTCGACGAAGGGAAACGCCGAGAGCATCTCGGCCCGTTCCTTGAACTCGAGGATCGGACGGGGCGCGCCCTTGAGACGTCGCGTCGAAGAATCGCTGTTCAGCGCCACCACGAGCGCGTCGCCAAAGCCCCGCGCCTGCTCCAGAAGCCTGATGTGCCCCTGATGCAGCAGATCGAAAAATCCGTTCGTGAAGACCACGCGCGAGCCGTGCGCCCGCAGCGACCGGCAGCTTTGCTCCAGCTCAACCGCGGTCATGATCTTGCGCCGGTAGCCAGCGCCGGGCTGCTCGCAGGCAGCGCGCAGCGACTCCATCGAGACGCACGCGACGCCGATCTGTGCCACGACGATACCGGCCGCGAGATTCGCCAACTGGGCAGCGTCGCTCCACGGAGCGCCGGAGAAACTCGAGAGCGCCAGCACGGAAAGGAACGTGTCCCCGGCGCCGGTCACGTCATAGACCTCGCGGGCCTGTGCCGGAAGATGCGCGACCGGTCCGCGCTTCGGGAAGACGGAAACCCCTGCTGCGCCGCGCGTGATCACCACGGCCTCGCCCTGCACCGTCTTCTGCAACGCGCGCGCCGCCTCCGCCACCGTGGCGTCGTCGTGGATCGCCACGCCCGTCGCCTCCGAGGCTTCCTTCTGGTTGGGCGTCAAAACCGTCACGCCGCGATAGCGACTATAATCGCGCCCCTTGGGATCGACGAAAACGGGAACGCCCGCTGCGCGCATCCGCGAGACAATTTCCTGGATGAAGGCAGGCTGGAGGAACCCCTTGCCGTAGTCCGACAGGATGGCACCGGACCAGGCCTTGCGGGCCAGTCCCTTGTCGATGGCCGCGAGCGCCTTCCGATAGGTCGACTCGCTGGCGGGAGCCACCCGCTCGCGGTCGAGGCGCAGCATCTGCTGCCCCTGGGCCACAGCGCGCGACTTGAGGATCGTGGGACGATCTTTCTCCTCGAAGAGCGTTGCCTTGATGCGCGGAATCGCACCGAATATCTGGCGCAGCCGCTCCGCCCCATCGTCCTTGCCGACAAGACCGAACAGCTCCACGCGGGCGCCCAGCGTCACGATGTTGTTCGCGACATTGGCAGCGCCGCCCGGCAACCACTCCTCGTCCTCCACCGCAAGGATCGGCACGGGGGCCTCGGGAGAGGTCCGCGAAACCGAGCCGCGCAGGTAGTGATCGAGGATGACATCGCCAACAACGAGGATGCGCTGGCTGGCGAACTGCTCCAGATACTGCGTCAGGAGCGCCACGTCACTCTTCCGGATACTCGAGATTGCTGGCGACCTCGTCGACGTCGTCCATATCCTCGAGGAAGTCCAGCATCTTCTGGCACTTCTCGAGTTCGACGCCCTCCAGCTTCACCGTCGTGCTGGGGATCAGCTCGGTGCGGCTGCCGGTCACCTTGACGCCCTTGGCCTCAAGCGCATCGCGGACTTCCTGAACCTGATACTGGTCCGTCACGATGAGGAAGTAGCCGTCGCCCTGATTTTGGATGTCCTCGGCGCCCGCTTCGAGCGCGATCTCCATCAGCTCGTCTTCCTGGGCACCTTCGACGTCGACATGGCCCTTGCGGGAGAAGATGAAACCGACGCTTCCCGAGGCGCCAAGATTGCCGCCGAACTTGCCGAAGGCGTGACGAATCTCGCCCGCGGAGCGATTACGGTTGTCGGAGGAAACCTTGAGCATCACCGCGACACCGCCGGGGCCGTAGCCCTCGTACACCATTTCCTCGATGGCCTGCCCCTCCAACTCGCCGGCGCCCTTCTTGATGGCGCGCTCCAGCGTGTCCTTGGGCATGTTCACGTCCTTGGCCGCCTGGATGGCGGTGCGCAGTCGCGGGTTGCTGGCCGGATCGCTCCCGCCGCCCACACGAGCCGCGATCATCAATTCCTTGATGACCTTCGTGAAGACCTTGTTGCGCTTCGCGTCGATGAGCGCTTTCTTGTGCTTGATGGAATGCCATTTACTATGGCCGGACATGGTGAGACTCCTCCAGAGGAAAGGAACCTGTTTCCGTAGGCTACCGGACTGCCGCGAGATGGGCGATTTCTCCACTCGTCGGGGCCGGAAAGGCTAGCGGAGGACCGCCTCGGACCGTCAAGGGGGAACGGGGACCGAAATTGGCCACGGTTGTCCTCACGCAAACATCCCCTTGCGCCAAGCGTTGCTGACCGGCGAGCAAGGTGGTCCATGAGACAGCGCGGAATCGCTCCCTATCTGATCGCGGCGTTCGTCGCCCTCCTTGGCGTCGTGGCCTGCTGCGGACCTTGGGCCCTCGTTGGGCACATCGCCAGCGAATGGTCGTCGACCGGTCCGCTGGGACTGAACGCTACCGCGTTCGAATCGTGGGGCGACGAGGGCGAATTAAGCCCAGAGAAGATCCGCGAGGGCATGGACCTGATCGTGGCCGAGGACCCAAAGGGTTGGATGGCTTCCATGCGCCTTGCCGGCGCCGATCCGAAGATCGTGGCCCCCATGGCGCTTGGCGAACTGAAGAAGCAATTGGCCGCCAATTCCCGAAATACCGACCTACTGCGGACCCTGAGCCGCCTGGTGGCGATGGACGCTTCAGACGAGGCCGCTTCCGTGCTGCTCGAATACGCCAAGGCGATTCGGCTTCAGGCAGACAACAATATCTTCGACTACGCGCTGATGACGACCGGTCGGCGCGATGCGGTCGAATTCATCCTGGATCGGATGGGGAAGCGCAAGGATGCCTCCTTCTGGACCATCCAGTCCGGCCTGCAGAAGGCACAGAAGGATGGCCGCGCACAGCCCGAAACGATCACTCTCGTGGCAGAGCGCATGGCAGCCCTGCATCTCGTCACCGCCAAGGAGGACGCGGAGGCTGTGGTCAACACCGGCGCATCGCGCCTGTGGCTCGCCGTTGATCCCGCGGCCGCGACCAACCGCCTGACCCTCCCCCCGTTCTGGGCCGCTGACTTTGCCGAACTGCGCACGATCACCATGGCGCTGAGGGACTCCGAAACCCCACCCGATCCCGAGCGCCTGCGCGCTCTGGGGCGGGAGCTTTGGAAACTCCCCGCCGACGCCGACAACCGCTACTCGATTCCAGATGTCGTCTGGATGCTCGCCTGGCAGAAGGCCCCCGAGACCCCCCGCCTTACCGAAGCGCTCGCTGCGGACTCCAACAAGTACATCGCCAGCCAGGCCGTGAATATCCGAGCCGCCTACGCGGGCATCAAGGATGCCTACGCCTTCGCCAGCGCCATCATCGAGAAAGCCGAGGACAAGAGCGCCGTCCCCGCGCCCTACCGCGACCTCGTGGCAGTGGAGGATATCTTCTACGCCTTTGAAGACGACGGGTTCAGCTACTACTTCGCGACCGAGGAGAGTGATGACTGGGAGGAGGATCTCGCAAGGCTTCACCAGTTCGGCTTCACGAAGGAAGCCAACGCGCTCGAACGCGCGGTGTCACTCTTCGGCAGTGCAAAGCCGGCCGCCACTGCCGAGGAACGCGAAGCCCAACTGGAGAAACTCTCCGACAAGGATAAGGAGCTGCTCAACAGCCTGGCGGAACCATTCTGGGAATCCACCTACCACGACGTCCTTACCGAGTTCGCCATCAAAAACGCCGAACTCTTCAACGAGCGCGACCGCAAGGATTGAGAACGGACACCACGGAACGCGGATCGCCCGCCTCCGGCCCGTGCTACTAGGCTTGTCCCGAGAATCTGCGAAATCTGTGTCATCTGCGGTCAGGCTTTTCTGGTCTCGCCGATGCGACACCTTTCAGGGTCGGTTACTGTTGTCGGCGGTCCGGTGGTGTCGGCCTTGGCGGCCTCAACCACCGGCTATGCGCTATCATCCCTCCGGGATGGGCCTGCCGACCTGCGATCAAGACATTCGTTTCCCAAGGATTCAAAGGTACACCCGATCGCCCGCGTCCGGACCGTGCTACCGGTCCAGGCCCGAGAATCTGTGAAGTCTGTGTAATCTGCGGTCAGGCTTTTCTGACCTCGGCGGTCTCACTGCACGCGCTTGTAGGGCGTGTACTCGAGTCCGCGGTTGATGACCGGCCGGAGGATCATGGCCTTGCGCGCCGGGACGGTGACCTGCACGAAGCCACAGGCGGCGCGGAACTTCGCTCCACCCAGTGCGTCCTGCATCTCCGCATAGTTCATGACCTTCGAGTCCGGCAGCAGCAGCGTTTCCGAGACCTCGCCATCCGTCGGGTTGGCCACCACGAGCGCCAGCTCCTCCACCCGTTCCGTGCGGCGCAGGAACGCGAACAGCTTCTCCGTGGGAACAGGACGATAGTCGCCGATCTTCAGCGCCCGCGACGCCTTGCGGGCCGCGATGAGCTTGCGCATGAAGACGTATTGCTGGTTGTCGTCACCGACCAGATCCCACCGCATGGGGGCACGCATCTCCGGATCGCCACCGCCCTCCATGCCGACCTCGACGCCATAGTAAATGCAGGGCGAACCGGGGAAGGTGAACTGGAGAACCTGAGCCAGTTCGCGCTGCCACGGTTCCTTCATCTCCGTCGCGATGCGGGGAGTATCGTGGTTGTCGAGAATGATCCAGGACTTGAGCATCGGCTCGATGCCCGTGTCGGTCACGATCTGGTCCAGCGCCCGTCCCGCCTGACCGCCGGACATATTGCCGCGGACGGTCTGGAGGATCAGCTCGCGCGCCGTCATGTTCATCACCGCGTCGAGCGCCGGTGACCATTCCTCCGGGTAGTTCCAGATTTCGCCAATCACCAGCGAACCCGGCTTGGCCGTGTGGGCCGCCTTGGTCAGTTCCGTCAGGTGGCGGAAACCGATGTCAAAAGCCACGTCCAGGCGCCAGCCATCCACTCCTTCACGCAGATACCCTTGAATGACCGAATCCGGGTCCCCCCAAAGACGGGCGCGGACCGTGGCGCTCTCCAGATTCAGCTCCGGCAGGTTCGCGACATCGTACCAGCCGCGATAGCCCATCTTGTATTCTGGGCCGATGTAGTACCACTCGCGCCAGGGACTCTTGGGATCCTTCATCGCCTCCTCGAACCAGGGCGAGGAACGGCCCATGTGGTTGAGCACACCGTCGAGCATCAGCTTCATGCCGCGGGCGTGCAGGTCATCGGCCAGCGCCGTCACGTCCTCGCGCGTGCCGTACTCGGGCGAGACCTTGAAGTAGTCCTGCGCGTCGTACTTGTGGTTCGTGTAGGCCATCTGGATCGGGTTCAGGTACAGCACATCGATGCCGAGGTCCTGCACATAATCCAGCTTGGCGCGGAGCGTCTGCAGATCGCCTCCCCAGAAGTCGATCTCGTGGGACCAGACCTTGACCTCCTCGTTGTAGGTTCCCTGGCGGGGAACCTCGTCCCAAGTGCGCAGCTTCTTCGGCGCCGGATAGAGGTGGCGCTTGGCGCCCAGGTCCGCGGGCGGCGCAAAACGATCCACGATCACCTGATAAACCAGCGCCCCATTGCGCCAGTCGGCCTCCCGGTTGCGGAGCGTCTCGCTCCGGGCCTGGTCATACTGGTTGGCAAAATAGCCGTCGGCAAGACGGTCGGACTGGGCGGGCAGTTGGTTCATGGCAGCGGTGGCTCCGAGCATCAGGAAAGTGGTCAGGAGACGCGCAACAGAGGTATGCGAAATCGGGAACATGAGGGGCCTCCCAAGACTTGGCGGCAATCGATGGCACAGAGCCAACCGACGGTCCACAGCGAGGAATCCACGCCCCACGGCGAGTGTCAAGCACTCCGCCAGAAGAAGGTACCGCGTGCATCCTGCGCACGAGTCTTGAAGCAGTACGAGCCGCCCGGCTCCTTCCGGGCGCGCCACCCTCCGCGGTGGCGGGAAGTCGTGCCCGGGCCTCAGTATGCCACCATCCCCGTGGGAATCCGTGCCGCCAAAAGTGCGATGTCTCCCTTATCGATGCAGCCATTGCCGTTAGCGTCGCACAGAGGGAAGAGATGCGATGCTAGGATAGCTCGATCTTCCAATGCCCTTGTCGCGGCGTAGAGAAGTAGATTGGGAGCGGGAACCGCCAACAGATCGTCGTATCGCCCTGTTTCAATCCCTCGGAGCACCTTCACTGAATTAGGACCGCCTGCCATGGGCAGAGAAAAATATTTGCCATAGTTCAAAGGGATCTCCAAGGCGCAGGGGCGTGACAAAAAGGGCGGACCGGAAAGCCACGAAAGCTCCACGGTGAAATCGACCCAACCATTCGGAGGAGAACTTCCAAGATAAATGCTGTTTGGGGTCGTCGTCCCGCTAGGTCCCCAGAACACGCTATAACTGGCGTACCTGATGGAGCTGTCCGCTGGGTACTCGGCGATCCAATTCTCGTCGCCTGAACGATTGTTTCCACGAAAGACTCCTTCCCCCTGCTTCATGGCCATCAGGGCCGTATTGGATAGGGGGGAACTGCGATGCTTGGGGTGGTGGCGGAGTCACACAGAACCGGATTCACTCCCAAGGAACTATATCCACCACTGGCTTCACCGACAGAGATCCAACTCCCCTCGACAGGGATGGTGTTCCAGTAGGGCGGATCCGTGGAGGCGATGAGCTTATCGCCCGAGAGAGTTCCCAGGCCTGTCACGTTATAAGTGATCACCGACGTCACCCCCGCGGGAAACCGGTCCGACGTCACCTCGATCAACACCGCCTCGCCAATCTCCGTTCCAGGGAAATAGAACGAGAATCCGTTGGTATAGGATAGCGGATACGAGATTCCGTTTTGCGTGTCCCACCAAGCAATTGCCCCCGAAGAAGCCCGATACTCGAAACGAGTGAGTGGTTCGAGAGTATTGCTAAAGGCAGGCCATTGGCTTCCACCATTCCCTACCATGTCGACCGCTATAAACTGTTGTGTAATCGCTGAAACTGAGATGGCCTTCTCAATCTTGTCGTCGACGGAGACAGGTTCTTGGGCAGAGGCAGGGGAAGTCCACAAGAGCGACACGGCCAGCAAGGAAGCGAGGTAAATCATGTGCCGAAGATGAGTCATGGGAGCTCCTCCTGATTGAGAGGTACCATGAACTCAATGACTTCGTTGGTCTCCGGCGAGCGAAGAATGAACTGGGCTGATCGCTGTTCCGCGCAGCCCCCGATGACCACCGCGATGTCCCCCGTTCCCCTCATCACGCTCCCCCCGCTGTGATGCGCCACCCG
>WGMQ01000023.1 GCA_016125005.1 bacterium
AATTCGAACTGGTGGGTAATGAGTCGCTCGATTCCCGCCAGGCTTCCGGTCTGCATCAGCTTCACAGCGCGCCAAAGCGTGTCGTGGGGGCGACGAACAAACTGAATGGCGAGTTCCTTGCGCCGTGCGTCATAGGCGTTGAAGATGATTCGGTTGTCCGCGGGAGCCCCGACGATCAGCACGCGTCCGCCGATCTGCGTCAGGGTGACGGCCGTGCGGCATCCCTCCGAGGCGTTGCTCGTGTCGAACGCCGCGTCCACACCACCGCGGCGCCAGCAGCGGACGAGCTCCTCCGCATCATGAGCCGTCAGTGCATAGCGGGCCCCTTGCTCGAGCGCGGCACGGCGCCGATACTCAATCAGGTCGACCGCCAGGATGTCCCGCACCCCCATGGACAGGAGCGTGCGGATCAACGTCAGTCCCAGATGGCCGCAGCCCACCACCGCCGCCGTTCCCATGACCTGCAACTGCGAGCGATCTGCCGCGTGGATGGCGACACTCAGAGGGAGCAACAGGATCGCCAACTCGTCGGGGATCTCCTCGGGAACAGGAACGCAGAGGCTGGCGGGCCAGCTGAAGCGCTGCTGCATGGCCCCGTGAACCGGTGGGAGCCCAAGGATGCGCACGTTCGGGCAAAGGTTCTGGCTCCCCTCGCTGCACCATTCGCATTGGAGGCAGGGCGACACCGGATTGGCGACCACCCGTGCGCCCAGCAGGCGCGCATCGACACCACGACCAATGCCCACCACGCGAGCGACGAACTCCGAACCGGGGATGTGGGGCTGGCGGAACCCATCCACCGCCGGGGCCCCCCGGCGAAACAGCGTCGCATCACTGCCGGTGAGGCCCACGATCAGCGGTTCCAAGAGCAGCTCTTTGGCCCCCGCCTCGCGCCGCGCGGGAACGTCTCGCACTGCAACCGTCTCTGGGCTGGTCAGGTGAACGACTTTCATTCGTGCTCCTTCGCGCGTGTCCGTGCATTTCGCGGTGCGAGTGGACCGTCCGCGAGGAAAGGGGGTCAATAGTCGCTCGCCGCGGCCAGTCGGAAAATGAAGTGGGATTCCGTGAATGAATCCCCCACAAATGCGTGTCCAAAAAACATCACTTCGCCTTGACCTTTGGCACGCCACTGGCCTACATTGGGTTGTGCCTGATTTTTGCTTATCCGCAAAAACAAGTCTGGCCGTTTGTCGCATAACCCAAGATTTAACAACCCCATGGGAGAGATCCGTGGCGCTCTCGCTCCAGCAGGTTCAGAAACAGACACAGCGGCTGATCATGACGCCGCAGATGCAGCAGTCCATCCAACTCCTTCAGATGAACTCGATGGATTTGGAGATGCTCATCCGCGACGAAATGCTCGAGAACCCCTTTCTTGAGATGTCCGACGATGAAGAGGCGACCGCCTCCGGCGCCGAGGACGCGGTCGACGCTCCCGATGCGGAACCGGAGGTCGCCGAACTGAGCGGGCTCTCCGATGAGGCGGCGCAAGATACGCTCACCACCGCGGATGATCAAGACTTCGACCGCGAATCCGTGGTCGATACCACGAACTGGGAGACCACCGAACCATCCGACCCTGGTAACCAGTCCGAGGGTAGCGAGGAGTTCTCCAATTTCGCCGAGAACGACGTCGACTGGGGCGAGGAATTCGCCGACAGCGACACGGTCTCCACCGGCAGCGGTACCCGCGAGGAGCACGAGGAACACGACTTTACCACCTACACCGGCGCCAGTGAGAGTCTCTACGACTCGCTCCTGCGTCAGCTCCACCTCAGCATTCTGGCCGACCACAACTTCGAGATCGGCAAGTTCATCGTCGGCAACATCAACAACGACGGCTATCTGGACAGCAACCTGTCCACCCAGTGCCTGATGCTGGGCTATCCGGCGGAACTGGTGGAGCCGGAACACGCCGGATCGGTCGAGCGCGTCGACAACGCACTGCGGCACCTGTTGGCGAAGCTCCGTCGCGGCGAGCGCCCTGAGGCCTTCGCCGGGATGAAGCGTCGCGAAGTCGTCGCCCGCATCGGTGCGGAAATCCTCGGTCTCTCCTTTGACCGGGTGAACGCCATGAAGGAAGACGAGTTGCTCCGCCGCTTTATCGCCCGGCGCCTCAAGCGGGACTACGAAGACATTGCCGATCTGTCTGCTCCCGACCTGCTTCTCGAGACCATCGCCTTCCGCACAAATGCGACCGCCGACCAGGTCTTCGACGTGCTCGAAGTCATCCACGATTTCGAACCGACCGGCATCGGTGCCCGCGACCTGGGCGAGTGCCTTCGTCTCCAGTGCGAGGAGCAGGGCATCCGCAACCGCATCCTTTACCAGATCCTCGACGATCATCTGTCCGACTTGCAGCAGAAGCGATTCCGCGAGATCTCCCGCGCCATCGGCGTTCCCGAGGATACGATCGTGGAGGTCTTCAACACGCTCTCACACCTTGATCCCCGGCCCGGTCGATCGAAGTCCAAGGAAGAAGTCCAGTACATCACCCCCGACGTTTATGTGAAGAAGATCGACGGCAAGTACCTCTACTTCCTGAACGAGGGTGACGCGGGGCGCCTGAAGGTTGCAGCCAACTACCGCCGCCTCATGGCCCAGAAGGCCAAGCGCGGCACCGAGGCGGCCCGCCTTCACGCCGCAGGGGTGCGCAACGGGTCCATCGCCGCGCCCACAGCCGACGAGAAGGAACAGATCGACTACGCCTCCGAGAAGTACAAGAGCGCCATCTGGCTCATCCGCAACATCGAGAAGCGCAAGTCCACGATCCTGCGCGTGACCGAAGCGATCATGGAGTACCAGAAGGAGTTCCTCGAGAAGGGCATCGAGCACCTTCGCCCCCTGACCCTCCGGGACATCGCCGAACGTGTCGGCATGCACGAGTCCACGATCGCCCGCGTCACTACCAAGAAATACGTCGAGACACCGCGTGGCATCTTCGAGCTGAAGTACTTCTTCTCGAGCGGCTTGGAGACGGACGACGGCGACGCGGCATCGTCGCGGTCCATCAAGGAACTGCTCACGCAGATGATCGAGGCCGAGGATCGACGCCGTCCCCTCAGCGATCAAAAGATCGCGGACATGCTGCGCAAGAAGGGCTTCCAAATCGCGCGCCGCACCGTGGCCAAGTATCGCGAGCAGCTCAAGATCCTTCCTGCCAAGCTGCGCAAGGACGTGTGACCGGCTACCGTTGAGTGTCTTCCGCTGGCAGCTTCAGAAGCTGCCAGCAGTACCACGACGCAACCGTGCGCCAGGGGCGCCAGATTTCGGCGCGGCGCTCGACGTCTGCGGGCTTCGGCTGCTCCGCCAGCCCGTCAAGCCGCTGAAGCCCCATCCGCACGCCCAAGTCCTCCACCGGCAGCACGTCGGGACGGCGAAGGCAGAAGATCAGCACCATCTTGACCGTCCACGGGCCGATCCCCTTCACCTGTGTGAAGAGCCGGATCAGTTCCTCGTCGGGGAGCGCCGTGATGCGCTCGGTGCTGAGATTCTCGGCGGCCCAAAACTCCGCGAGGGCGCGCACGGTGCGCGTCTTGGCCCCCGAAAGACCCGCGGTACGAAGTGATTCGTCGCTCACCATCAGCAGCGAGGCGGGAGTCAGCGTGCCGTCGTCACCGGCCAGACCGCGAAAGCGATCCGCGATGCGCGCGGCAACGGTCGTGGAGAGCTGCTGGCCGAGGACCGCGCGGCAGAACTGATAGAGTGTCGCAGGCTTGCCCGGCACTTCGAAGGGACCCACGCGGTCGATCACGCGGCCCAGGCGTGGATCGGCGGCGCGAAGGTCCGCCAGGGCCTTGCTCGGAACAGCGGGGAGGCGCCGCGGTGTCACCGCGCACTGGGTGGATTCACGACGAGCCGAGGCCACCGGCTTACTCTTCGTCCGACGCGGGAAGAACACGCGCCGAGGCAACGGGCTGCTCGACGCCGTCGGTGATGCGCCCCTCGCTGCGAAGGATGGCGCGGATGATCTCGCGTCCGATGGGACCGGCAATCTCACCGCCGTGTCCGTCGGCGCCTTCGATCTGAACCACAAAGGCCCAGCGCGGCGCCTCCTCGGGGAAGAACCCCGCGAACCAGGCATCGACCCCACCGCTTGAGTTCTCGGCGGTGCCGCTCTTTCCGACCACGCCCCAGGCGCGGGGTATGTGGGCCTTGTAGACGGTGCCGCCCGTTTCATTCACGGCGCGCCGCATGCCGTTCAGGATCGCTGGACGAGCCCCGAGCGGCAGGTCGACGGCGACGCCCGGGGCGACCTCCGTCGGCACCCCGTCCTTCGACAGGACCACGCGGGGCGTCGGAAGGTACGAACCGTTGGCAATCGCCGCCACTGCCCGAACGACCTGTAGCGGCGTGGCAAGGAATCGGCCCTGGCCAATCGAGAAATTCGTGAGTTCACCCGGGGTCAGTACCTGCACGTCCGGCAGGTTCCCCGAGGCCTCCGATAGCAGGAAGCCGGTGCTGCGTCCGTAGCCGAAGCGTTCCGCCTCCGCGCGCAGAAGCTCGGGACCCAGTCGCTGCCCCAGCTCGTAGAAGTAGTCGTTGCAGCTGACCTTCAAGGCACCCGCGAGGGTCATGTGACCATGTCCGGTCCGCACGTTGCACCAGAAGGGACGGCGCCAGCCCTCCAGCATAAAGGAGCCGGTGCAGTCCACGGTTTCGTCGGGGGAAATCCCGGCGCGGATCGCTGCGGAGGCACCGATAAGTTTGAACGTCGAGGCTGGCGGGAACTGGCCGCGAGCGACCTTGTTCACATAGCCAACGGGACGTCCGTCGATCATCTGAAGACCCGGGTTTGCCGAATCGAAGGTCGGTGTCGACGCCATAACGAGCAAGTCACCGTTCTGCACATCCATGACAACGATACTACCCACCTCGCTACCGAGTTGGGTGTAGGCGAGCGTCTGGATTTCTCCGTCGAGGGTGAGGACGATGTCCTTCCCCGCGTGGGACGGGCGCATCAGCGTGGGCTCATCGAGGAGGCGACCGCGGGCGTCGCGCGTGAGGCGTTCGAGGCCGGGCTCGCCCGCGAGATCCGGTTCGAGCGCGGACTCCAGCCCAGCGCGACCAACTTCGTCGTCGGGGCGGTAGCGGGGCGCGGGAAAGTCGGATGTGCGACCCTCGGGGATCTTGCCCATGTGGCCGACGACCAACGCCATGGTCGTTGGGTAGGCGTACTCGCGGCGAAAGTCTTCCTGAAGTCGCACCCCGGGGAACTCGGTGGGACGTTCAATGAGAGGGAGAACGGCGTCCTGGCTCATGCGACGAGCGATGGTGACGCGCTGGGATCGCGGTGTCTGAGCGAGGATCGCGTCGGGTGTGAGGCGCATCGACTCACCCAGCAGGGACTGGAGGCGCGCCAGCACATCCGCCGCGGCTTCATTGCTTTGGCGATATGGGGAGTAGGTAACGGTCCAGGTGCGCTGGTTCGTCGCCACGATCCGACCGGCCCGGTCGAGGATGTTGCCTCGCGGCGCGGCCAGCCGCACGTCTGTCTCCAGATTGTCGGTGGCCATCGACTCGTAGCGCGACTGCTCGACGGTGCCGAGGCGCACCAGTTGGGCGCCGATGATCACAAGCGGCGTCAGCGCAGCGGCCACCAGCATTCGCCGGGCGAACGAATAATGGGAGAACTGTGACAGAGCCTGCGACCGGAAGTTCAATTTTGCACCCGAGTTATGATTGAGTGGAAATTGTATTGGAAAACGTTTGGAAAATCAGAGCGTTCATTCAGGTATTGCCGAGTCCACCTGTGTCCCCAAAAAAAGGGAAAAATCCGAACGGTTACCGGAAACCCTAATGAAACGCGGCTTTTTTGCGTGGTCGGGTAGCACCCTATTGGTGACAACAGCACACCGGGGGAGGAAAAGCTTGCGTTCGGTACCACAGCAAGCGTATTCCGTCGTCGACGTGAATGTGATTCACGGCTTTCCGCCACCGCAAAGGTACGATTACTAGACAAATGGCTCCCATGCATTTCATCTATCTGCAACAGTCCGGCAAACCCGTGGAAGGTTCCTCGGGGACGTTCTGGACATTAGGCGGGGTGGCCATCAGCGCGGATAAATGGCGAACGCTTCAGCTACGCGTGAACGGACTCCAGAAGAGTTTCCAGAAGGAGAACTACGCGCCCGGGCGGACGCGGATGAACGCCAACGATTTGCTCCATCAGCGCAATGCGGGAAGGCCCTGGGCCCTCGCCTATTGCAAGGGCATGGAGAAGATTGCCGCCAGCCTGGACATCAAGGTCTTCCTAGTGGTCGTCGACAAACGCACGACCGACAAGCCCGCGCACCCGAAGTGGCTCCTGCCGCTCACATATCACTACCTGATGAAGCCCATCTGCCAGTTCCTAAAGGAGTCCAACAGCCTCGGGACGCTGGTGATCCCCCCGGGGCGCGACGAGGAACGCCAGACGATCCTCGACCTCCAGATGTCGAACGTCTTCTCGGCCGGCAGCAAATCCAGCCCACTCGTCGGCTCGCCGCTCATCCAGTCGGAGCAGGAGGCCGTCGGTCTCCAGATCGCCGACTTCGTCGCCACTGTCACGCGACGCTATCACGAGCACGCCTACCCGAAGCTCTTCGCCAAGGAATCGCTGGTCGGCTACGACGCGCTCATCAACAGCCACTATCAGGGCTTCGTGAAGCCTAATACCTACCAGTCGGCCATCTCGGACTCAAAGGGCTACAAGATCCGCGGCTATATCTATCTCTGGCGGCGCGAACAGGGGCAGTCCAACCCGCGTGATGCCGCGAGGGTTGCTGGCGACGAATCCGAAAGCGGACGCTCGGGCTCCTACGCAGCCCGATCGAGCGAGGTGCCAATGGCCGCCGAGGAACCGCGCAGCTACGGCGATGAGTGAGTCGCTCCTCAGGCGCTGAAGTTCTGTTCCCCAGTGATGTCCAAGAGGAACGCCGTCAGGATGTCGATCACGCCCTGAATGTCCGACTCGTCGGCCATTTCCACGGTATTGTGCATGTAACGCAGCGGGATCCCGATGGAGATGGTCGGGATGCCCGCGCGGATTGTCGGCATGGCGTCCGCATCGGTCCCCATGTTGCCATTCTCTGATTCGAGCTGGAAGCGAAGCGCGTGGCGCTCGGCGGCGGAACGAACCGCACCCGCCAGCTTGTTGCTCGACTTCACACCCACGGTCAGGATCGCGCCCTTCCCCATCGCCGCATCGCCAAAGCGACGCTTGTCCAGCCCCGGCACATCGATGGAATGGTTGACGTCGATGGCGATGGCAGCGGTCGGCTCCAGGCGATAGGCCGCCGTGGTGGCACCGGTGAACAGTCGGCTGGTTTCCTCCTGCACCGTGGCCGCCGCGTGGACGGTGGGGTAGAGGCGATCGCGCTGCTGCCAGAGGTTGCGGAGGACCTCGGCGGCGACGAAGGCCCCGAACTTGTTGTCCACGTCGCGGGCTGCAAAGCGCCCATTGCGCAACATCACGCGCGGTCCGCCCACCACGCCGGCAGTCCCGATGGGGGCCGCAGCGGCGGCCTCGTCCTTGGTCGTAGCGCCGATGTCGATGTATAGATCGTAAATCTTCAGCTTCTTGGCGCGGGCGTCCTCGTCCTGAAGGTGGGGCGCCATCTTGCCGATGATCCCGGGTACGGGACCTTCGATACCAAGGAGCGTCACCGGCTGGCTGATCAGGACGTCCGGGTCCTGTCCGCCCACTGGCTCGAAGAAGAGCATCCCGCTCTCGTCGATGTAGCGAACGATCACGCCGATTTCGTCGATGTGACCCATGAGCAGGAAGCTGGTGGTCTTGGAGGCACCGTCGATGGTCGCGATTTCCGTCCCGTGGACGTCGCTGAGCTGGCGATGGGAGAAGGCGGCAGTCTCGCCGCGCCAGATGGCGCGGGCCTGTTCCTCAAAACCGGAGGGGCTGGGAGCGTCGAGGAGTCGGTGGAGAAAATCGCGAGACTGGAGCAAGGGCGGGCCTCCCGGCGGAATTGGCGGCGATGATTCGCCCGCGGGTGACTCGGCGCAATGCTTAGGTTGGAGGGATCAACACGAGGGGAGCGCGTCTCAGCACTACGCGAAATTGCGCCCAAGGCAAATTGACCACGGAGGCACGGAGACACGGAGGAAAAGAATACAGATTGCTGAAAATAGTAAATTTAATATGTCATCTGCGGAGAGCAGGGGGACCTGAGACCGCAAGGAAAAACACTGAACACATTCTCATCTGTCGATTCCAAGGGATCGAAAGCTGATCTCTCGAAATCACGTCGCCACATGCTTTTCTCCGCACCGCTGGGCATCCTGGTGAGGCTTTCATTCTGTCGCTACGCGCCATCGGGACGGCTCGGGATTGAAACGGAATCGTCCTTGAAACGCAAGGCGTACAATCTGACTCCGAAATATCTTAGATTAAGCGCTTTCTGAGGTTCATCTACCCTTGCGCTCGCTCAAGCAATTTGTATCGTCCAAGGTGTCAGTTGACCCCGACGAGGCCGCACCACAGGGGCAAAAATTCATCCGGAGTCGAACCATGAAAGTCTACCAGACCAGCCAGATTCGCAACGTCGCGCTCGCCGGGCATTCCGGCGCAGGGAAGACGAGTCTCGCCGAGGCGTTGCTGCACGCCAACGGCTTGATCGAGCGCAAGGGCTCCGTCTCGGCAGGCACCACCGCGTCCGACTACGATCCGATCGAGAAGTCCCGCCGCTCCTCCGTCAATGCGACGCTCATTCCCATCGAATTGCCCGAGCACAAGATCAACCTCATGGACTGCCCCGGATACCGGGACTTCCTCGGTGAGATCAAGAACGCCATCCGCATTTCGGAGATGTGCCTCCTGGTTGTGGATGCGGAAACCGGCGTGGAGGTCGGCACCGAGTTCGCATGGGCCTTCGCTCACGAATACGATATCCCCATCGCCGTTGTCGTCAACCGGATGGACATGCCGCGGGCGGATTTTGCCAAGGTGCTGGAGAGCGTCGACCGGGCCTTCGAGGCCCACACGATCCCCGTCACTATTCCCATCGGCCAGGGCGCGGACTTCCGCGGCGTCATTGATTTGCTGGACATGAAGGCCGTGTACGACCAGGACGGCAAGAAGCGCGTGGAGGAGATTCCCGCGGACATGCTGGAGGAGGCGAAGGCAGCGCGCCGCGCGCTCGTTGAAGCGGCGGCGGAGGGTGACGATGAGCTGACCGAGCACTTCCTCGATCACGACTCGCTGACGGACGAGGAGTTGCGTCTGGGCCTCCGCGAGGACATGCAGGCAGGTCGCTTCATCCCGGTGGTCTGCGCGTCGGCGGAAAAGGAAATCGGCCTCGCGGCGCTGGTTCACTTCCTCATCGAGGAATGCCCGACTCCCGATCAGCGGGGCGGCTTCCGCGCCTACGCCAAGGCCGACGATCCGTCGGGCGCCGTCCAGAAGCGCGCCATGAACCCCGACGAGCCCTTCAGTGCCTTCGTCTTCAAGACCGTGAACGACGACTTTGCCGGCCGCTTGTCGTTCTTCAAGGTCGTCACCGGCAACGTGACGGGCGATTGCCCCATCGTGAATATGCGCGGCGGAGAAACCATGAAGGCGGGTCACGTCTTCGCCATTCGCGGCAAGCAGAACATCCCGGTGGAGCGGCTCATGACCGGTGACATCGGCGTGTTCGCCAAGCTGAATGGTGTTCACACGGGCGACACGCTCATCGACCCGCGGGAGACGCCGGTGCGCTACGTCCCGACGCAGATCCCCCCGCCGACCGTGGCGGTTTCCCTGCAGGCGCACAACAAGAGCGAGGAGGACAAGATCTCGCTCGCAATCCACCGCCTGCTCGACACGGACCCGACCTTGAAGCTCGAGCGCGATTCCCTGCTCCAGCAAACGATCCTGTCGGGCATGGGCGAAACGCACATCGATGTGGCCGTCGAGCGGCTTCGCGCCCAGGCCAAGATCGCGATCGACGTCCTCCCGCCGCGTGTCCAGTACCGCGAGACGATCACCCGTCCGGCCCGTGGCCAGGGCAAATTCAAGAAGCAGTCCGGCGGTCGCGGCCAGTACGGGGATTGCTGGATCAAGATGGAACCGGCGGAACGCGGCGCGGGATTCAGCTTCTCCTGGGACGTGGTCGGCGGCGTGATTCCCACGAACTATCAGAGCTCCGTGCTGAAGGGCATCGAAGAGTCGCTGCGGCGCGGCATCCTGGCGGGCTATCCGGTCGTGGACATTAAGGTTTCCTGCTACGACGGCACCTACCACGCGGTGGATTCGAGCGACATGGCCTTCAGCGTCGCCGCGTCGATGGCCTTCAAGCAGGTCGCGCCGAACGCGGGGCCGGTGATCCTTGAGCCCATCATGACCGTCTCCGTGACAGCGCCGGAGCAGTACATGGGCGACATCCTGGGCTACCTGACGCAGCACCGGGGTCGCATCGCTGGGAGTGAACAGGAAGAGGGGCACCGCGTCCATGTTACGGCGCTCGTGCCGCAGGGCGAGATGGCAACCTTCAGCCGCGACCTTCGCAGCCTGACTCAGGGCCGCTCGATCTTCACCTCGTCCTTCTCGCACTACGAACCGTGTCCGCCTGCCATTCAGGAGAAGGTGGTGCGCGACTCCCGGATCGTGCACGAGGAACAGGAATAACCGGTGCGCGCGGTCCCCTTTCCCCCTTGAAACGATGAAATGAAGCGGGCATCCTGAAGCCTCTCTGGAGGAATTCAGGATGCCCATGCTTCGCTTCTCCGCGCTCTGCGCGCTGGGGGTGTTTGTCGCCGGATCGGCGGCGGCCCAGCCGAGTCTCGCCTTCCTCACGCCATCCGACGGAAGCGCCTGGGTTCCCGGGTCGGCCGCCCCTATCGAAGTGTCCGCCTCGGACCTCGGCGCTGCGACGGTTCAGCAGGTGGAGTTCTTCGCGAACGGCATCTCCATCGGCGTCGACGATGCGGCGCCCTACCGTCACGATTGGGTGGCAAGCGCTCAGGCCGACTTTGACCTGACGGCGACGGCGACCCTTTCGGAGGGCGGTCCCATTTCCGCAGGTCCCATCGGCGCGACCGTGGGATTGGTGCGCGGCGAGGCCCTCCTCGTTGTCGGCCTCCTGCCCCTTGGGATCGGTGACCAGGCCATCGCGGACCGGCTCGCGACATGGGGTTATCGTGTGACGGCGATTCTGGCCCAGCCCTCCACCGGCGCCGAGGCCACCGGCAAGCAGCTTGTCTTCATCTCCGAGTCCGTCTCCTCCTCCCATGTGGCGTCGAAGTATCGGAACACGACCGCCCCGGTGATTTGCAGCGAGGACTACAACTACGACGAGATGGCCATGACGGGCCTTACGGTGAATGTGGACTACGGCTTTGTCGCGGACCAAACGGCTCTGGTGATCGAGCCGGGTGGGTCGCCGCTGGCGGCGGGACTCGCGCCAGGCCGCACGACGATCTTCACCGCCATCGGGCGCACGCAATGGGGCATCCCCAATGGCAACGCCACCATCGGTGCCACGCTCGATGGAGATCCGAGCAAGGCGACGATTTTTGGCTATCGCGGGGGAGCGGCGATGGCGGGCGGCATCGATGCACCGGCCCGTCGGACCGGTTTCTTCCTGCAGGACTTCACGAAGGAAATGACGCTGCTGAATGCGGATGGGCTGGCGCTGTTCGATGCCGCGGTGCGCTGGACCGGCGGCAAGGAGACGGACGCGGCGCCGGTGGCTCCCACGGACCTTCAGGTGACTCTGGTGGAGCCCGGGCTGGTGCAGTTCACCTGGTCCGTCACTCCCGACGAGCTTGATGGCGTGGAAATCGAGGAGGCAGCGGGCGGTGGTGCTTTCACGATGATTGGACGCTTCACGCCTGACGTGACGGGGGCCTTCATGCGCCTGCCGACAGGAGCGCGTCGCTATCGGTTGCGTGGATGGAACGGCAACGGATACTCGGCGCCGTCGAACGAGGCGAAAGTCGTGGGCGTCGTCGGTTCCCACTGGGGCGTGGAGTAGAAAAAAAGCCCGCCCTCGGCGAACCGGGGGCGGGCAGTTGGATCCTCTTGGAGAGGGTGTCCTTGGCTTAGACGCCTTCCATGCGGCGGCGCTGCTTCATCATGCGGCGGCGCATCTTGCGGCGGGCGGCCTCTTCCTTGCGCTTGCGGGCGACGCTGGGCTTCTCGTGAAACTCGCGGCGACGGACCTCGGCGGGGATACCGGCCTTTTGGCATTCCTTCTTGAAGCGCTTGAGGGCGCGATCAATGGGTTCGCCTTCTTCAACCTGAATAATCGCCAAGAACTAACACCCCCTCTCTGGGAGAAAATCGCTGGCTCGAACGGCACGTCCGTTCGAGGGACGGGAAGGTAGGCCGACCGGCACCCGTCCCGTCAAGGAAGATGTGTGTCACGTGGTGTTTCGTCCGTTGCTGCCTTCCGGGCATTCTCCCGGTCGTAATCAAGTGTTCGGTTCATTCGGAAGAGCGCGTCCCCCATCGTTTT
Organism: bacterium; assembly: GCA_016125005.1. GTDB lineage: Bacteria > Sumerlaeota > Sumerlaeia > SLMS01 > SLMS01 > WGMQ01. The sequence continues at coordinate 12,435 of WGMQ01000023.1, forward strand.
CGGGTCCGTTGGCTCAAGCATCAGGATGTCGTTCGCGACGATCCGGATGGTGCGTTCTTCGTAGTCGATCAGGCATAGCGGGCCCTCGGTGAGGACCAGACACGATTGGTGTTGGGGGAGGAGCAGGGCACCCCGAAGAGGCCGCCGCGTATTCCACTCGATGATCGGTTCTCCCTGCCGGGTCAGCGTGACTTGCGTCATGTCGCGGACGATCCGGGGACGGTTTTCGCGGAGGTCGTAGGAGGAGTAGCGTTGTAGGTCCCAGAACGATGCGGGAGCCAAGGAGAAGGAAACGACCAGATCCCCCGCTTTGTCGACCTCAGTGGAAGCAGACCCCTCGTGTCCGAGGAACAACTGGGATGAACGTCTGCGGGGCCCGATGGTCGCCGCCAGGTCGAATGGTCCCGTGGTCGGATCGAGGCGCTCGGCCTCTTTGTCGGGGTTGACGGGCACCTTGAGGTACTCGCGAGCACTCGAACCTGCATCCGGGTGGACGACGACATGGAGGAACTCCCCGTCCGCTGACCAGTCGATCAGTGGGAAAGCACCGTTGCCGAGGTCCCGCTCGGTTCGTTCGTCGCCCTGCGAATCGAGGACGGTGAGTCTGACCTCGGAATCACCGGGGAAATCCGTGCTCAAGTCGTCTGAAGGATAGGTAGTGCAGAAGGCGATGCGTCGTCCGTCCGGCGAAATGGCGAGCGTCGTGGTATTGTCGTCCGGCTCGTCCCACTCACGACGGGCGCCGGTGCCACGATCCATCCACACGAGCGGCCCGGGCCTGTAGTCGCGTTCGCTGCGATAGGTCACATGGCGCAGGTCGGATGTCGCGCAGTAGACACTCCAGCGTTCGTCGATGATCGGTTCCCGTGAGCCGTCCAGGCGCAGGCCGAACAGAGAACCGTTGGAGTCCACGACGAGCGCCTCTATTCCCTGTGCGTCGCTTTCGTGGGCCGTAGTCGACCATTTCATCCCGCCGTCATCGGGAGGTGCTCCGAGCGCATAGGCGACGGGACACAGGATCGCATAGGTCAGCAGATTACCCGCGATAATCGCCAGAACCACCCGGCGGGTTGGAAGCTCTTGGGCACGCCATCGCTTCCATGTATAGACGGCGACGGCCTCCACGGACAAGGACACCGCCAGCATGGCGACGTAACCCATCACCTTGAGCCCGGCGTAGCCATTCAGCTCTGCAATCATGTCCTTTGCGAGATCGGCCTCAAGCGCCCAGAAGTGGAAGTTGACGGGCAGGCCGACGAGTGCTGAAAGCGCGTTCATGGCGATGACCGGCGCGAGTGCGCGGCGGAACGCGATCCCGGTCAGCCTCGCGAGGACAAAGGCTTCGCTCAGGACGATGAAAGCCGAAATGGTCAGAAAAGCCGCCAACCCCTGTTTCCATAAATAGCCGGTGCCGATGGGATTTGCGGCAGCAAACCCCGGCATCGATGCGAACACCAGCAGGCAGAATGCGCCCCAAGCGAAGTGACGTCGTCCCAATATTAGCCCCCCGACCCTCAACACCATGGTAGTGCATGAGGGCCGTGGCGGGCAACTTGAAAGCGTTGCGTCAATTGGCGGCGGCGCGAAGCTGATCCAAGTAACCTTGTGCCTCGGGCGAAAGCGGCGCGATGGAGCCGATCAGTTCCAGTGCACGTACTGCCTGTGGGGCGGCGCCGTAGCGCGTTCCTGCCAGGATCAGGTCGCCCAGCAGGCGCGGGTCCTGAGGCCGATCCATGAGTTGCTCCGTGACGTCGGCGATCATCATGGGGGACTCGCCCATCACAAGGCGGGAGCGGTTGACCAGTTGTTGGTCGGTGCCAAGATCCGCAGCGATGCCCGGGGCATAGTGGCGACAGTGGTCGAAGAAGAAAAGCACCAAGTCATGGCGATCAGCCTGATAGGAGCGCCGAATGGCCGAGTGATAGAACAACGGTGCATCGGTGTAGGGCTTTCCCTGGAGGGTCAGGAACCGGACGCTGTAGAGTGCAGTGTCCTCCGCCAAGGTCTTGGATTTTGCCTCATCGCCTGAGGCCGCGGCCACGCCGCTCAGCATCCCCGATACTTCGGCCAGCTTCCGCGCCACATTGGAGGGCATCACCGAGGATTCACGCGTGGACTCCAAGTCCTTCAGGGCGTCGTCCAAGGTGCCGTAGCTCATCGAGCGAACACTGCCCGCGCGCGCCTTCTGGTTCTCCTGCTTGATGGCGAGGACGGCACGACGGGTGATGTTCTCGGGGTTCTCGGGAGCGAGGCGGATCGCGGCGCGGAGTTGCTCCTGAGCGATGGTCTCGAATCCCGGCTTTTCGGAAAGTCGCTCCGCGTTGGTGCCAATGACCTCGGCCCGCACGGAGCGATAGCTGTACTGCCAAGCGCCGAGGACGACCCAGCAAAGACCGAGTGCAGCAGCAAGCCGGAGCCCGACCACCGCCAGCCACGCGGCGCCCTTGCGGGGCGTGGTGGCGGCAGTGGCGTTGGGCTCCGGCTGCTTCATGTCAGTTCGACCCTTCGGTTACTTGAGGTACTGGGCCATGCGCTTGAGGCCTTCCTCGATCACCTTCTCCGAGGTCGCGTAGCTCATGCGGATGCAGCGGTCCTCGCCGAAGGCCTTGCCGGGAACGAGTGCCACGCGGGCCTCCTCCAGGAAGATCTCCGCGAACTTCAGCGAGTTGGTGAGTTCCTTGCCGTTGATCTTCGTGCCGTAGGTGGCGGAGACGTCCGGGAAGACGTAGAAGGCGCCCATGGGGGGCGGGTCGCACTTCACACCCGGGATGCTGTTGAGTCCGTCGACCAGCATCTTGCGGCGCTTGTCGAAGGTGGCGATCCAGGGCTTCATGAACTCCTCATTGTCCATGAGGGCCACGGCGGCGGCGCGCTGCGTGAAGCTGACGACATTCGACGTGCTGTGTCCCTGGAGGTTCGAGCAGGCGTCCATGAAGTCCTTCGGTCCGGCGGCCCAACCGAGACGCCAGCCGGTCATGGAGTAGGCCTTGGAAAGGCCGTTGACGATGATCGAGCGGTCGAGCAGTTCGGGCATCATGGCCGGGAGCGAGTGGAACTCCGCGGGCGCGTAGACGAGCTTCTGGTAGAGGTCGTCGCTGACGAGCGCCACATGGGGGTTCTCCTTCAGCACCGCGCCGAGGGCGAGCAGCTCTTCCTTCGAATAGACGGCACCGGTGGGGTTGCTGGGGGAGTTGAGGATGAAGGCCTTGGTCTTCGGCGTGATCGCGGCGCGAAGCTGAGCGGGGGTGATCTTGAAGCCAGCCTCGGGGGGGCAGTTCACAATCACGGAAACGCCGCCGCAGGCGTTCACCTGCTCGGGGTAGGTGAGCCAGTAGGGAGCCGGGATGATGACCTCGTCGCCGGGGTTGATGAGGGCGAACATGATGTTCCACAGGGAGTGCTTGCCGCCGTTGGAGACGACGATCTGGTCGGGCTTGTATTCGAGCTTGTAGTCGCGCTTGAGGGTGGCGCAGACGGCCTTGAGCACATCGGGTCCGCCGCGCTCGGCGGTGTACTTGGTGACGCCCTTCTGGATGTCCTCGATCGCCACGGCCTTGATGAAGTCGGGAGTATCGAAGTCCGGCTCGCCGGCCCCGAAGGACACGACGTCGATTCCCTCGGCCTTCATGGCCTTGGCCTTTGCCGTCAGGGCAAGGGTCAGCGAGGGCTGGAGCACGGACACACTGCGCGAAAGCTTGAGCATGGTTGGGTTCCTTGAATCTGGGCGAGGCGGCAAGGAAACCGCACCCGCGTTGGCCGGGAATGGAACGCGGGCGGACCGGCGGGGTCAAACCCAAGGTGCATGTCATGGCGCCACCCCGAGCGACGCCGAAACGAAAAGCGGCGACCCGGGTGGGCCGCCGCTGCGGTCAGGTGCTGCAGTTGAGAGGAAGGCTTACTCGAGCGTCATCCAGTCGGAGACGGAAGAGCTGGAGGCCAGCGTGTAAGTGCCTAGGATCACGTCGCTGCCATCGCCGTCGCCGTAGAGGATGCCGATGGTGGAGCCGAGGCCGCCGGGGATCGACGAGCTGATGTCGCCGGGAATGGTCGTCGCCAGGGAGAAGGCCAGCTCGACGTCCGTCGTGGCAACAAAAGGCCCCCAGTTGACCACGTTGGCGGGGGTTGCAGCGCCGCTATTGAAGGAAGCGGTCGTTTCGCCGAAGACGGCGGCGCCGGCGAGCAGCGTGTCGGAGCCGATGGCCTGACCGAAGAGGGAGAAGCCGGTGCTCGTACTGTTGTCGCCGTCGATGCCGATGAACTCGTTTCCGTCGAAGCCGATGGAGTTGTAGCTCTGGATGCGGACGTAGAGGTTGCTCGCGTCGTTGGCTACATAGATGGCCTCGATGTCGCGGCCCGCGCCGCCGTCGCCGCTCACGTCGGTCAGGAGGGCGGTGATGCCGGTCCAGTCGTTCACGTCGCCATCGGTGGTGATCGTGGCCCAGTTCTGCGCGTGGGCGGCAGAGAGCGGAAGGAGGGTGGCGATGGCTGCGAGAAGAATCTTTTTCATGATCGGGGAGTCCTTTGGTGGAATGGCGAGGCGCTGGCCGGTCGCTGGAGTTTGGGAAAGGGTTGCGCGGGCGGTTTAGTTTTTGATTTAATTAAGCGTCGTAGTAAATCGATTCGCTGTTACAGTCAACTGGGAAATACACAGGCAGCTCACTTTTCTGAAAGTGCGTGTGCGGACAGCTCGACGAGGCTCGCCGCCGCAAAGCGCGGCGCCTTGGGAGCATTGCCCCCGATGATTCCCCGGATGACTCGTGGCCCTGCCTTTTGGAAGCAGTTGCGGTTGCGGGTTCTGTCCAGCTCGGCCAGGGGGGGGACGATGATCTCCCCGGCCATTTCCACGACGCCGACCCCCTCGGACTTGATCGGTTGCAGTTCGGTGGGGGTGCGGAAATCCGGGTGGCGGAAAATCAGGTGAAGCTCCAGTCGGTCGGCGCGCGGCGCCCGGAGAAGGTAGTTGAAGGTGCAGGCGCCCGGCTGGTGATCCTTCCAGGCGGGGATGATGCGCGCTGCGGCCTCGAGGAGCTGGTGTGATGGGCCTTCGAGTCGGAGCACGGGGCAGGGCCAGTGGAGCATGGCCGCCGTGAGCCCCTCCGGTGCGGCGACTGGTGTGGCGATGCGTGCCTCCTCCAGCGGGAGGCGAAGATCGCGGAAGAGCTGCACATGGTGGTGGCCGAGGACCGAAGCTCCGGCCCAGGCGACGTCGCTGTTCGAGGCGGCGAGCCAGCGCGGCATCGTGCGTAGGAACAGGGCAATCTCGCGCAGGCGTCGGATGCTCATCTCCATCGGTTCGTGTTCGCGCAGGTTGAGCACGAAGTGATTCGGATGGAGCGGGAACGGAGTCAGGTGCGTGAAGTAGCGTGACTCGCCGAGGTTCAGCTCGAAGACGCGCAGCGCGGTCTTGCCGGGGATGCCGATATTCTCGAAGCAGAGGGGGCAGGCAAGGCGGGGGCCGTCCGGCGCCTTGTAGGCGAGGCGCGAGTAGTTGATCTGGAGCCGGAATGTGAGACCGTACTCGCTGTCGGGGAAGGTCAGGTACTCGTTCTGGTCGGTGATGTGGTTGAAGTAGCCGACCGACTGTTCCCATGCGGCCAGTTCGAGCATGGTGCCATCGAGGGAGCCTCCGGATTCGCGGAACTCGGCGAGGGTGGCCTGGACCTCCTCCTGTGGGACGAGGACGCCAGTGGGAAGGACGCGGCAGGGGGATAGCATGGCTTCGGCGTTCATCGTGCCTCGACCTCTCTCAACCACATGATGCCCGGGCGGTCCGCCGGTCCCTTGCCGGGGGGCTGGTATAGACGGATACGCCGCAGCGACTGCGCGGGAATGGAGAACGTCGCTTCCGAGTCGGTGCTTGCGGCGTCGCCGAGCGACGCCAGCGGAATCCATTTCTCGCCGTCGACGGGCATTCCTTCCAGCGTCAGATCGGATGAAGCCCAATACTTGCCTGAGTCAAACGCCCAGTGCACTTTCACCTCCTTGATGGAACGCGGAGTCTCGAACGTGAAGTCAACCCAGTGGGGGACCATTCCCTCGTCGCTGGCCCAGGCGGCGTCCTTCCAATCGAGGGCCGATGTGTCGAGGATGCCGTCTGTCAGCGGGTGTACGTCGTAGCCGAAATAGAAGGAGTCCGCCGCGGCGGTCACATCGCTGTCGCGCAGCACGCTGGCGTTGCGCGGCAGCAGGACCAGCGGAACGCGACCCACAGCGGTCGCCGTCTTTGCGCCGTCGCGCCACCATTCGAGCACCAGGGGCTCGCGCACGTCGCGCTCCATTTCCTGAAGCGTGACGGTCAGCGGTCGCGCTTCCGTGATGGTGCCTCCCGTCGGGATGGTGAGGCGGATCGGCTCGATGGCCTGGAGGGACGACGGGCCACGGAAGCGCAGCTCGCCGGACTGGGTTTCCGACAGGTTGTTACGGAGGGCAATGGTGAGGGGCACCTCGCGCGAGAAGACGAGGCGCGTGGGGAGCTGCATGAAGCTGGCCGCCTCCTGCACCATCAGCCGGGTCTCGTAGTAGGGCGACCAGTGCGATGCGTCGTTGCTTGCGAGGCGAATGTCGACGGAGGCACCGAGCGAGAATCGCTCGTCGGCCTTGAGAGCGACTCGCCCCTCCTTGAAATTGAGATCCATGTTGAGGCCCTCGCCGTGGAGCGTCGCCACAAGCGCGGCACTCTCGTAGCCGGGTCCCGCGGAAATCACCAGGGGCTCGCCAGGCACGATGCCCGCAGGCAGCACCGGCGCGAAGCGCTTTCCGGTCGTTTCTTCCTCAAGGGCCGCGGCCAGGATTCGGTAGGTGGAGACGGCGCGGTGGAACTCGTGTGTATAGACAGGTTCCAGCTGGCCCTCGACGGTGCTCACAAGAGTTGCCAGCGAAGACGGGGTCAGCGAGGCCTTGGCCGATCGCACCGTGGCGTCGTCGACCATCCCGTGGCGGCGATACTTGTCCACGAGTTCCAGCAGAGACGCCGCTTGCTCCTTCAGTGCGGCGGTCAGCGTCGCTGCGTCGCGGCGGATGAAGCGCACCGCTCCGACTCCGAGCGGCGTGACCTCCATTTCCAGATGGTGCCCGGTCTCGTCGGAGTGCAGCGCCAGGAGGCGGCCCTCCAGGAGATCGAGCGCCAGCATTGGCGCGGCGGGATCGGCGAGGCGCTTGTCGAGCGACAGCGCCGCCACGCGCGTCCGATCCGTTGGGTTGTAGACAGTGATGTTGCAATCGGCGGCATTCAGATCCTTGCCCCGATAGGGCTTGCCGCCCCAGCGCTCGACCATGAGGGCCGTGTCAGGCACAGTGGCCAGGGTGATCGGTTCCCACCCGGCCTCGGCGAGATGTTCCTGCACCTTCATGTAGCGGAGGAAATACTGGCGGTCGGCGTTGTAAAGCGACGGATCCTGCCAGTAGGGGGCCTCGGCGGCGTTGTGGCTGAAGAAGCCCGGCCAGAAGCCATAGTGCAGGCAGCGGGCCATGTATTGGTCGACCTTGGCGCCGCGGAACTTGTCGTAGCGAAGGTTCTGCAGGTAGGCGTAGGGCTTCTGGTAGAGCATGGTCCGAACGTAGTCCATCTCCTCCGTTCGCGGTGGTGAGATGGTCGGTCCTTCACCCCAGCTGGTTTCGATTCCGAGCACGTCAAGGTAGTGGGCGCTCCAGCACCATTGATAGAGCGCCGTGTTCGCCATGAGGATGTGTCCGCGCTCGTGAAGACGCTTGGACGCCTCTGCTGCCAGTTCGAAATTGTGCATCATGATGACCTGGCCCGTTTGACCGGTCATCGCATCGAAGGTCAGCGGGATCTCGGAGTAGGCGAAGTGCTCGCGGCGGAAGTTGAGATCCTTTGAGTCCCATCCCTCGAAGCTGTCCAGATAGAGGCCTGTCACCGCCTGCTCGTCGAACTCGCTGGAACGGAAGGATTCATCCTCGAAGCGGATGCCCTGCGCGAGGATTCGATCGATCCAGACGTCGCCACCCACCGCTTCCAGGCGGATGCGCGCCGTTTCACCACCGGGGCTTTCGACCACGATCACGCGGTTCTTCATGTCACCGGCCACGGATGCTTCCGCCGTCTTGTCGCCGAGCGTCACGCGCAGCGTGCTCCCCACCGCGCCGGATGCCATCACGCGGACCTGAAAGCTGGGCTGCTCCACGATGGTCACCGATTGCTCTGTCGATTCTCCGTCACGTATATACAGCGCACGATCCTGCGAGCCGACGACTCCATCGACGATGGTGCCACCACTCCATTTCACGGGCTTGCCGCTGGCGTTGCGGCGATATAGATCCTGATAGGCGAGCCAGTTGGCATCGAAGCTGTTGAAGGGATTGCGCTCAGTGCGTGGGATGTCCGGATCGCCGTTGGTTGGCACGCGACCGCCGACCGCCCACGGAGTCTCGACCCAGGCCACCTGCGGCGTGCCGTCGGCGCGATGCGTGATCGAGCCACGAATCTGCGAGCCCTGGCGCGATGTCATGCCCTCGACCAACTCGTTGAGCGATTCGAGCGTCCGCGGCTGGTTTGGCGCCAGGTGGACGTACTGCACGGGAGGCTCGCAGTAGACGAGCGACTCGATGTTGTTCGGGCCGTTGTAGGCGACCGAGACGTCCGGGTGGTACTCGTGATAGGCGAAGTGAAAGTCCTCGGGCCGTTGCACCGAATCGACCGGCGTGAAGGGCATCCAGAGACCATGCTTGCGGGCGCGAACACGGAAGGACTCGGGGAACAGGTCGTAGTAGGCGCGCGTGGCCCCGCGGAAGCCGAACTCCGAGGCAAAGGGGAAGAGACGGAACTCGAAGTAGGCAGACCGCTGGTGGTCACGTGGCTCGGGCGAGAGAGTCACATCCACCTCCGCGATGAGAGCCTTGAGGCGGCCATCCCATCGCAGCCGATGAATGCGCGGCTGGTAGAGTGGCAGCCCCACCGCGAGCCCACGCGGACCGGAGCCGACGGCGGCGAACGGATAGCGCGACATGGCGCCACGCGCGCCCGCCGTGGTCGCGACGGAGACAATGCGCTCCTCCGATCCGGCGGGAAGGCTCGTGTGCAGGTCCGGGAACCAAGCGAGGTTCTCGTCGTCCAGTGGGAGCACCAGGCTGAGCGTGATGGGGACTTCCCGCGGTTCCAGGGTGGCGCTGTCCCAGACAGTGCCCGTGACCACCAGGCCGCTTCCCGATGCCTGCCAATGCGCCGTCAGTTGAACGCCGTTGGTGAAGCCAATGCTCTGTTCCAACCCGCTGCTGATCGGCGACACTCTTGCCGTCTTCACCGAGTCGGCGGGGGAGAAGGCCGGGACGAGCACCTGCTCGGCCAGTGTCTCGCCTTCGATGATTGACCCGACCGTGTTGACCTCCTGGGTCGCTGCGGCCTGCTGCCCGGCGCGGCGCTGCCACTCGGTGATGCGCCATTCCACGGGCCGGCTCGATACCTTCTCGCCGTCCTGAATGAGCTGCAAAGTGGAGCCCTGCTGCTGGACCTCCACGCCTGCCTCGCTTGTTGCGCGAAGCGTCGCCAGCATGGCCAGAATCGCTACGGACTCCGTTCGAATCAACTTCATTGGGGAAAGCGCTCCATTCCGTTGTCGGGCAAGAAGTCTGCGGGGTTCCATGAAGAGTCGGTGGTGGAGAACCAGATGTTGATGCGGCTTCCTTCGCTAACTCCGATGCGCGAACGGGGCACCGTGAGGGTCACGTTGGTACCCGCGCTGGAGGCGGTCACCGTGCCTACGTTCTTCCAGTTCCAGTTAGGTCCCGGGGCCGCGTCGTGGCGGTATAGAGTCATGCCCTCGATCATGAAGTCGGCGCCCTGCCGTCCCCCATCGCTGAACCCGGTGGCGTTGCTGGCGTCCGCATCGATCATGACGTGCATCCCGTTGAGCGTTGGCGAACCACCGCCCAGTTGCAGGACGAAGATCAGATCCGGTCCGCTTGCCGTGGCGGTCGCGGCGACCAGATCCAGCGCTGGATCCGTTGTATCCCCCTTGGGGTCGTTGTAGCTGGAGAGGGAGCCGCCGCCAGAGGTGCTCGGAGGAGCGGTGGGTGCTTCCGCCGAACCGCCAATGCGAAGTGGCGCACCTGTCGGGGCCCAATCCGCCACAGACCAGTCCTGCGCCTGGCTGTTGGCGAAGACGGAGACGGCCCCGGGATTGCCAAGTTGCGAGGTCGGCACTGTATAGACGAAGCCAGATGCGGTCGGAGCGAACTCGGCGGGACCGATCCGTTCCCAGGCCCATTCGGTCGGCGCGGTGCCTGTGAAACGATGGAGGAACTTGTCCTGGAGCATGAAGTCGGCGCCCGAGTAGTCACCCGCGGCATAGCCGGTCTTTGCGTTCCCATCGGTGTCCAGGAAGATATTGTAGGCGGTCAGGACATCGCTCGGCTTTGCGGCGAGCGTGACTTCGATCTTGAACTGTTGTCCCGCGAGACTCCCTGACAAGGCCGTGAAATCGAGTTCGGGAGACTTGCCGTCCCCCTTCGCATCGTCGGCGCGCGTGGCGGATGCCGCCGAAGCCGCAACTGGCGATGGCGACGGGGCCACGATCTTCTCGCCGTTGAGGAACCGGAGGTAGTCCTCGCGCGATACATTGCGCTCCAGACGCCGGGCTTCTTTGCCGCCTTCCATGACGATCACGCAGGGGACCCAGTAGACGCCCATCTGGCTCACCAGCTGGCGATGGGCTTCGCTGTCGGCATGGACGACGAAGCACTTGAAATTGCGTGCCACGTCGGCCACTCGGTCGTCGCGCCAAACGTCCTCCTCCACTTCCTTGCACATGACGGAATTGGCCGTCCGGAAGTAGTACACCACAGGCGTGCTCGCCGACTCCACCGTGGCGCTCGGGGTCTGCCAGTCGATGCGGTGCGGCGCAGCCATGCTGACCGCGGGAGAGATCAGCATGGCGAGGATCATCAGCGTGCGTTTCATGGGGCAGTCTCCTGCATGGGTTCGATCTTGGACTCGAGGCCCTTGCCGATCCGGACGATCCAGGCGCGGTAGCCTTTGGCGCGGAAGTGCGAGCGGATCGCGGCGGCGTTCCTCGGTGCATAGAAGAAGAACGAACCTCCGCCGCCAGAGCCATTGATTTTGGCGCCAAGCGCGCCGGCGTCGATTCCTTCGACGATTAGTTGGTCAATCGTTGGGTGGGAGGTGCCGAGGCGCTGGGCGAGTTCCTCATGATGGCGCAGCAGCAGAGTCCCGATTTCCTCGTCGGAGGCATTGCGACGGAAGGCCTCGCGTGCCTCCTCGGTCAGGGCGCGGTTACGCCATGTCGCGATGAGGAGCGGACGCTGCTCCTCGTTCATCGTGGCGAACAATTCGGGTGGTGGCTCCGGGGCCGCATCCTCAGCCAATCCGAGTCGTGCGGGAAGGGACTCGATCTTCTGCCGCGTGGCGTCGAGCAGGCCGTTGGTGTCCTTCGGGATGCCCGAGTCCACCAGCACAAAATCGCCGAGGTTGGTCGACAGTTGCTCGACGCGATAAGGCGGCCGGCAATCGAGCCAAATGGCCCCTCCGACCGCGGTCGAGAAGTGATCCATCATGCCGCCGGGGGATTGGAACTCCGTCACCTCGGCCGCATGGGCGAAGGTGGCGACGGCCATGGGATCCTGGGCCCGGGCATCGCCGCCAGCGGCCAGCAGCAGCGCGCACCAGGACACCAGCAGCGCCGAGGAACTGGACGTGCCGCTGTTGATCGGTATGTCACCGCGCACCACCGCATGAAAGCCTGATTCCCAGCGAACGCCCGCGCGGCGAAGCACGTTGATGGCCGCCGGGAGATAGTCGCGTCCGTGTGTATAGACAAGCTGAGCCTGTGGGTCGTACTCGTGCTGCTCGCCGATGTCCGGAAGGCTCACCTTGAAGATCAGATCGTCGGTCGTCACGGCCTCGATCGTCACGCGGAGGTCGATCGCGGCGGCGATTACCGGGAGACCCAGATAATCCTGGTGCTCCCCGAAGAGGCAAATGCGTCCCGGGGCGGACGTCTGGATGCGCAGCCGGGTCTGTTGTTCGGATCCGGTGTGTGACATGGGAGTCTCCTTACAGGTCGATGGGGCGCATCTCGCGGATGGACTGCTCCGCGGCCAGGGCGATGGCGAGCGAGTCACGCCCGACCTTGCCATCGGCAAGCGGGGTCCGCCGCTCATCCAGACAACGAAGGAAATCGCGCCGCTGTTCCTGGCATCCGATGTGACCGAGCCCGTCGTTGTCGCCCTTCATGTCGATGGTTTCCCAGGTGAAGGGCTCGCCGATCCCGCCGACGCCCATGCGGCTGTCGCCATAGGCGCAGATCTGGCGCCCGCTGCGCGCGATGGCCCCGATTTCAAGGCCCTCCGGCATGACGTTTTGCGGCGTCAGATACATGCACAGGATCAGGCAGGCACGCGCGCCGTTCTCGTAGTCGACCGTCACCAGCGCGTGATCCACCGTGTCGATCTGCTCAATGACGCGCGGCGGATCGGGGCAGTAGTTGCAGGCGATCTCCGAACCGGACTTCCAACGGTGCTGGCCGCCCGTGGCGAACACACGGACCGCGCGGCTGCCGATCACCCAATTGAAGATGTCGAAGTGATGACAGTCCTTCTCCACGATGGTGCCGCCCGTGGCGTGTTGCGAGTAGAACCAGGGGCGCTGCGGAAACGGCTGGCGCAGTTCCTTGCACCACATGAGCGTCACCTCGTGGCCGGGCTGTGCACCCAGCTCCGCCATGCGCCGGTAGAAGTTCGAATAGCGATAAACCAGCCCGATCTGGAGCAGCTTGTTCTTCTCGGCTGCCAGCGCGATGATTGCATCCGTGTCGGCCAGCGTCGTTGCCACCGGCTTCTCCAGCAGTAGATCGCACCCGGCATGGAGCACCGCCTCCGAGACCTCTCGGTGGAGCAGGTCGGGAACCGCCACCACCACCGCCTCTGGTTTCTCGCGTTCGAGCATCTCGCGGTAGTTGGTGTAGTGGCGGGGGAGCCCGTGGCGCCACTCGGTGGCGTGCTGGGGGACTCCGCTGGGATTGAGATCGACCGTCGCCACGACGTGGCAGTTTTCCAGTTGGTCGAAGCCGCGCGCATGGGCACTCCCCATGTCGCCGAGGCCGATGACTGCAAGCCGATGAACCATGCCTGATGAGCTCACGATTGGTGCACTTTCTTAGGAGAAGTATTATGGGATTTCATCAGCGGTTGAAGAAGGAAATGCCGCCGCCGGAACGGAGCACATCGCCGTTCGAGATCGTGCCGTTCGTCGGGTCGTAGTTGCCGTTCTGCGGAACCGTGGTGTCGTTGTCCGGCGCATAGCCGACCAGGTCCCAGTCCGTGTCCGGCCCCATGCAGCGCAGCGACCAGCCGGTGTTCCCGTTCAGCAGGAACGTGTTGCCGGAGTAGACGAAGTAGCGCGGCACCGGACCGAAGAAGGCGATGAAGTTCTTGGACGCGACCGTGGTCTTGGCGGGGCGGTTGGCTTGGAAGACGTCCTCGGGAATCGAGGTCATGTAAGCGACGGGGCTCGTGAGCAGGAAGATCTGCTGCTCGCCCACCTTGCCAGCGACAGGGACGCTGTATGGCATGTAGCGATTGTATTCGATGTAGTACGATTCGACGGCGGTGGCGATGGAACGCAGATCCGCCTGAACGCGGGAGACCTTCGACCGGGTCTGGGCTTCCAGGAAGTTGGGGACCGCGATGGCCGCCAGGATGGCGATGATGGCGACGACGATCAGAAGTTCGATCAGGGTGAAGCCGGTGCTGCGATTGTTTGCGAATGCGTGTTTCACTGGCGTGTCCTTTGTGGTGATTTGAAGCTTCTGGTTGGTGATTTAATTAAAGATTGAAGTAATTGTCAATGGCGATTCGGACCGAGACGATGGAAAAATGACGGAGGAGTGTTAGATTACTTCGTCGACCTGCACGTGCGCGGAGGAAAATATCTGGTGGAGGATCGACGCGGCTGCGCCCATGGGGCCAAGGTTCACGTCGAGGTCGCTGAGGAGTAGCTTGGTCGTTCGCAGCGTTGGCGCCAGCGCGTGCTTCGGCAGTTCCTGCTTCATGGGCTCGAAGAAGAGATCGGCGGAGCGGCAGACGCGACCGCTCAGGATCACGGCCTCCACGTCGAAGAGGTTGATGACGGTGGCCACGGCGCGGGTCAGTCCGCGCGTGAAGCGGTCAAAGATCGCGAGCGCCTTCGGGTCGCGGGCGCGGGCCAACTCCGCCAGGTCACCGGCGGAACGAACCTTGAGCCCTGCTTCCTTTGCGAGGCGAATCAGGCCAGTGCCGGAGACGACGTTCTGCAGGCACTCCGGGTGTCCGAGGAAGCCCTTCACGCCGGGGTCGCCAAGCGGTACGAAGCCAAGCTCGCCCGCGAAGCCCTGCTTGCCGGTGAAGACCTTTCCTTCCAGGACCAGACCCATGCCAATGCCGTGGCCTATGTTGATGACGGCGAAGGAACTGAGCGACTTCCCGGCGCCAAACCAGAGGGCACCCATCGCCATCATACGTGCGTCGTTCTCCACGATGGTGGGGACGCCGAACTCGTCCTGGATGGCCTTCTGGATCGCGACCGAGTGGTCGTCCTCGTCGCCGATGGAGGCGCCTCCGCGGGCTACCAGGCCGGGTAGAGCCACACCGACGCCGCAGATGGGAGGAAGGGGGCGATCCACCGCATCGATGGTCTTCGCCAGCGCCTTGAGCGCCCAGTCGGAGTGATCGCGGTCAGTCTTGCAGGCTGGCGTCTTGGTTTCGAATCGCCCGATCGTTTCACCCGCCAGGTTCATGGCGATGGCGATCGTCGTTTCCTTGCCGATGTCGATGCCAAGGATCGAGGCCGCGTCCGCATTCAGATAGAGGGGAATGGGTCGGCGACCGCGCGGGATGTGGCGCGCTTCCTCCTCGATCACCAGCTTGTCCTCCACCAACTCATCAACCAGGCTCGAAACGCTCGGCAGGTTGAAGCCGGACGCCTTCGAGATATCGGCGCGCGAGAGAGGACCGTGCAGCCGGATCACGTTGAGGACCGCGTGCTTGCGCAGGCGGCGCTTCTCCACGGAACGATCCGCGGGAGTGGCGCTGTTGGGGATGACGACGAGTTCAGGACGTGTGGGGACGTTCATGTTGGGAGGCTCCTCACTTGAGACCGCTGGTGGCGATGCCTTCGATGAAGGATCGTTGGGCGACGATAAAGATGACAAGGATCGGGATGATTGAAACCATGGCGCCGGCCATCATCAGGGGCCAGTTGCTGCCGTGCTGTGCCTGAAGGAAGCTGAGCCCGGCCGTCAGCGGCATCTTCTCCATCGTGTCGATGTAGATGAGCGGGTTCAGCAAGTCGTTCCAGCTATTCATGAAGGTAAAGACGGCCAGCGTGGCAATGGCAGGCTTTGCCAGCGGTAAATAGATTCGGAACAGGATCCCGCCCGGCGAGCAGCCGTCCACCAGCGCCGCCTCGTACAGCTCCCGCGGCACGCCGAGGAAAAACTGCCTGAGCAGGAACACGCCAAAGGCGCTGCCGAAGAACGCGGGGACCCAGAGCGGGTAGTGGGTGTTCTTCCAGCCAAGGTACTGGAACATGATGAAGACCGGGATGAGCGTGACCTGATACGGCACCATGAGCGTCCCGAGCGTTCCCATGAAGACGACGCGGCGACCGGGGAACTGGAGCTGTGCCAGTGCGAAGGCCGCCATGGCACTGGAGATCACGAGCCCCACCACGGTCAGTCCCGTGATCTTGATACTATTCAGCAGGAACGTCGTCATCGGGACGGTTGAGAATAGCCGCTCGTAGTTCCCCCAGCGCGGGTTCTTCGGGAAGAACGCAGGAGGGTATTCGAAGGCCTCGCCAAGGCTCTTCAAGGAGGTGCTTGCCATCCACAGGAAGGGAAACACCATGATGAGTGCCACCGCCACCAGTGCAGTGTATAGACAAACAGTCGCTGCGACCGAGCGCGCGGAACGGGTCTCCATCAGTAGTGGACCCACCGCTTCTGTCCGTACAACTGAACGAGTGTCACCGCCAGGATGATCGCAAAGAGCGCGGTGCCGATGGTGCTGGCATAGCCCATCTCAAGGTACTGGAAGGCGTGTCTATACAGGTAGTAGACGATCGTCAGGGTCGAGTCTGCGGGACGCCCCTCGCGGGCCATGATATAGACCTGATCGAAGACCTGGAACCCGGAAGCCAGCGAGACGATCACCACGAAGAACGTAACGGGAGAGATCGAGGGGAGCGTGACGTGCAGGAACCGACCCACGGAACTGGCGCCGTCCAGCTCGGCCGCCTCGTATAGATGCTTCGGGACGCCTTGCAACGCTGCCAAGAAGATCACCATGTTATAGCCAAGGCCCTTCCAGACACTCATGGCAATGATCGCCGGCATGGCGGTCGTCGGGTTGTTGAGCCAGGCCATTGGCTTGGGCGGGTCCAGCCCGAGGAGACGCGCCCCCTGGTCGAGCAGATAATTCAGCACGCCGTAGTTGCTGTCGTAGAACCAGGTCCAGACGAGCGCCACGGCCACGGTCGACGTCACAACCGGCGTGAAGTAGAGCATCCGAAACACGCCGATTCCCTTCACCTGGCGATTCACCAGCACCGCCAGCAGCAGCGACAGGGCGACGCCCAGCGGAACGGAACCGAGCACGAAGTAGAGGGTGTTCCAGCAGGCCTTGCGGAAGAGCGCGTCGCCGAAGAGGCGCGTCCAGTTGTCGAGTCCCACGAAACGCGGGGGCGTGATATTGTCCCACGCGAAGAAGCACATGGACCACGAGAAGACGATGGGTCCCAAGGCGAAGACCACCAGCCCGAAGATATACGGGGCCGACAGCAACAGGCCCCAGAGCCTGTCCGTTCGGGCGAGAGGTCCTTCGCGGTCGATCATTTCTCGCCGCCCGCCGCCAGGATTCCATCCACTTCCTTCGCCGCGTCATTCATCGCCGTCTGCATGTCCTTGCGACCCAGCCAGACAAGCTCCAACTGGCCGCGAATCGCCGCCTCCCAGCGATGGAACCCGAGCGTGAAGTCCTGCACGCGGCCGCGCTCGATGGATTCGAGGAAGTACTTCTTCCCCTCCATCTTGCCGTCGAGGTAGATGGGGCTGTTCGCGACCGCCTTCATGGCGGGAACGGAAGTGCCGGTCTTTGCCAGATTCTCCTGATACTCGCGCGAGCCGAGGAACTTCGCCAGCTTCCAGGCCAGCTCCTTGTGCTTGCTCTTCGAATAGATGGAATTGCCAAGCCCATTCACCGGCGAGACGCTTTCCTTGTGGCGGGGGAGCGGCACCGCATCCCACTGGAAGGACTCGATCTCGTTGAAGGTCTTCACCATCCACGAGCCCTCCGACGACATGGCCAACCGCCCCGTGAGGAACATGTTGCTGCCGAAAGTCGATGCCTGCGCCGTGTCCGGCGAGACCTTGTCGCGCAGCACGAGGCCGCTGAAGAACTCCAGCGCCTCGACCGCCGCCGGTTCGTTGATGATGCACTTGTCGCGTGTTTTGTTGAGGACGCCGCCGCCGTTCTGCCAGACCCAGGAAACCCAGTGGACCTCCATCGATTCGAAGCTGGCAAGATAGCCATAGGAATCGATGCGTCCGTCCCCGTCATCGTCGTGGGTGAGGGCCTTCGCCTTCGCGTGGAAATCCTCCCAGGTCCAGTCGGGCTTCGGGTACGGGACGCCGTACTTGTCGAAGAGTGCCTTGTTGTAGTAGATGCCGATGGTGTTGCAGTCGCGCGGCACGGCCCAGAGCGCGTCGTCGAACTTGAAGACCTCGACGGATGCATCGTAGTAGTCTGAGAGCTGAATACCGTCGGTGCCACCCGCGTAGTCGTTCAGGTTCACTAGCTGGCCACGCTTGGCGTAGTCGTGAATGTGGGTGCCGCCCATGAGGATCACGTCGGGTGCGCTGCCGGCCGCCATCTGCGCCTGGAGCTTGTTCCAGTATTCGCTCCACGAGGCGAATTCGATCTCGACCTTCACGCCGGGGTTGCGCGACTCGAAGAGGCGGATCAATTCCTTCTCCGCGGTGATCTCCTCCGGCGTTCCCCAGCGCGCATAGCGAATCACCGTCTTGCCTGCGTCCGCGTCCGATCCGCAGCCAAAC
Source organism: bacterium (assembly GCA_016125005.1). Lineage (GTDB taxonomy): Bacteria > Sumerlaeota > Sumerlaeia > SLMS01 > SLMS01 > WGMQ01. The sequence continues at coordinate 30,500 of WGMQ01000023.1, forward strand.
AACGCGAGCGATCCTATCAGAAGGGCGCTTTGGCTAATCCGATGAAAAAGGGCGGGCATGGGAGGCTCCTTCTTGTCGACTGATGAGAGGAGCCTAGGCGAACCGGTGACGGCACGCAAGCATATAATTCAGTATTTTATTAAATCGGATTCAATGGGTGGCGGGATGACACTTTGTCGATGCTGCCGTCGGCCCGGACCCGCACCCAGAGCGGGGATGGCGATGGTTCCCGTTCAGGGAAGCGCCATCTCAGGACTGCGCCTTCCGCGGAGGCCGGCAGCTTCAAATCCAATGGTCCGACCGGGAGGCCCGACGAGGTTTCCTGAAGGCAATACTCGTTGAGGCGCGGCCAGTGTGCCCAGCGGAATCGTTCCCACTGCGATTCGGTGCCCGAGTCGGATGGAGCCGCCAACGCAAGTATCATGCTTCCGGGAAGCCAGGGGCGGGGGATGAAGCCCTGACGCTCGTAGAGCATAGCCGCGGGGGAGCCAGGTTCCGTGTTCAAGTCGATGGCGAGCAGTCCACGGGAGCGGGCGCCGTCGATGGTCATTGACAGCAGGCGGGAGGCGATGCCCTGACCGCGATGCTCCGGGACTGTATAGACATGCCCCAGGAGGCCGATTCCACCGGCCTCCCAGAGACAAATGTTGGCGACGGGACGGCCAGCGTGAAGCGCCAGGTGGAAGCGCCATTCCAGTCCCTCGATGGAGCCATCCCGACCGTTTGCCAGGAAGTCCTCTACGTGTGCGATGTACGGCGATCCCTTGTGTCCCAGCAGCGCGCGGATCGCCGCGTCGAGTTGCAGGTCGCCACCGCTGTATAGACAGAGCTGAGGCGCGTCCATCTCAGGTGCCGATGGTGCGGCGAAGACCTTCCGCAAGCGACACGGAGGGAACCCACCCGAGCGCCTTCAATCGATCACAGGAACCGCGCGAATGCTTCACGTCTCCGGGGCGCTCGGTGGCGTGGACGATCTGCGAAGTGGAGCCTGCGATGCCCACGATTTCACGCGCCAGATCGTTCACCGTGATGCGTCCGCCACAGGCCACGTTGTATAGACCCTCGCCCTTCTCCGCGGCGAGCATGTTGGCGGCGACCACATCCTCGACGAACACGAAGTCGCGGGTCTGTTCACCGTCGCCATAGATGGTCAGCGGCTGGCCTGCCCGGGCCTTGTCGGAGAAGATCGCCACCGCCGCGGCGTAGGGGGATTTGGGATCCTGGCGCGGGCCATAGACGTTGAAGTAGCGAAGCGCCACCGTGGGCACGCCATAGGCGCGGGTGTATAGACCGAGGTAGTATTCGCCCGCCAGCTTGGTGATCGCGTAGGGGCTGAGCGGATCGGGCAGATCGGACTCGTGGTGAATGGGGCGGTCGATCAGGCCATAGACGGCGGACGTGGACGAGTAGACCAGCTTCTTCACTCCGCCCGCGCGGCAGCCGTTCAGCACATTCAGGGTTCCGAGCACGTTGATCGACTCGGTTTCCTCGGGCTTGCTCATCGATTCGGGGACGCTCACCAAAGCAGCCATGTGGTGAACGTAGTCGACCCCCTTGCAGAGGCGCTCGACGAGCGACGCATCCTGTACCGATCCGGTGACCAGCTCGCAGGGGATGCCATCAAGGTTCGCCGGATTTCCCGTGCGCATGTTGTCGAGGATCGTGACGGATGCACCGCGCCTGGCCCAAGCCGCCGCAAGGTGGCTTCCGATGAATCCTGCTCCGCCGGTGATGAGAACCTTCATGGTCTTGGATGGCTCCTTTTATTATCTGAAAGACATAATTACTTTAGCATTGAAATAAATAGGGGCAAGATCAAAGTCTTGGTCACCGCAGGCGATCCACGCGGTGTCGAAGTCACTCCTCCACCAAGGACCAGCATCCGTCATGAAGCGATTCCACGGGCTCCTCGCACCGGCAGCGCTCGCAGTGGCCGCACTTGGCATCATCCCCAACGATATGCCCGCGCGGGACCTGGTCTTTACTCCGAGCACCGCAACCTTTCGCAATCCGGAGCGCGGCTTCTACGGGTTCGGCGAGCTGACGGCAGGGACAAATTTCAACTCCGTGCGGAGTGCGGGCCTCACGCTTTGCTACGCGCCTCTGGACCTCTCCGCTTACCGCACCGTCGCCATTCCCCAGTCGAAGCTCAACGACATCACGGCGGCCTTCGCCAATATGCGTGCGGCAGGTGTGAAGGGAATCATCCGGATCGTGTACAATCAGGACAGCTCCGGTATAGACACGTCGCTGGTGTGGATCGAGGCGCACCTCCAGCAGTTGCAGCCGATCCTTGCGGAAAATATCGACATGATCGCCTTCTATCAAGCTGGCGTCATCGGTGCGTGGGGCGAGTGGCATTCCTCGTCCAACGGGTTGGACAATCCTGCAGGTCGCGCCGCGGTGTGGTCGTTGCTGGTGCAGTACCTGCCGGGCTGCCGGAGCATCGGCGTCCGAACGCCGACCTATGTGTACGAGTTGGAGGGAGCGAATCTCCCCTTGGCAGAGGTCGATCGCTTCGGTAGCAGCGGCGCGGCGCGCATCGCGCACCATAACGATTGCTGGCTTTCGACCACCACCGACATGGGCACGTATCAGTCCGCTTCGGATCGGAATACATGGCTGGGGATCCTGGAGAACGACACGCGCTTCGTCCCGTGGGGAGGCGAGACTTGTCCCTCGTTCGACACGAACGACAACCCGCTCCCGGGCGCTCGCGCCACCTGCACCACGGCCATCTCGGAACTCGCAACGCTGCATGGGACCTACCTGAACTACTACTACCACCAGCCGACCCTCGACCAGTTGGCGGGGGAGGCCTCCACCGAATACCCCGCCGGATGCCTGACCGAGATCAGCATGAGGCTTGGCTATCGCATCGAGCTTTCCGCCGCGCGCGTGCCCGACGAGATTCGTCCCGGGCAGAACTTCACGGTCGGGGTCGACCTGCGCAACGTGGGCTTCGCGCCCGTGTATAACCCGCGCCCTTCGCTGCTGCTGCTGCTCGACGACAGCGGCGCCCTGATCGAGGAGTACACCTCCCTGATCGACCTACAGACGTTGCTCCCATCCGGGAGCGCCACCACCTACGCAGAATCATTCGTCGCGCCCTCGACGCTCCCCGCGGGGCCGTATCGGCTGGCGCTCTTCTTCCCCGACCAGGACGAGGACCTGCGGAGCGACTCGCGCTACTCGATCCGCCTCGCGAATGTGGGGCTATGGAACGCGACAACGGGGCGGAACACCTTCGCCACCGACATCCCCGGGCCCGGTGGCACCGTGACAGCAGTCAGCGGTTGGGCCATTGAATAGACACTGTGAAAATGAGTCGGCCCCCGGATGATCCGGGGGCCGATCGGTGAGGCAGTCTGAGGCGAAGCTCAGCGGTACGACGACCAGTGATCGTCCACGGCCAAGGGGCCTGGAGCGACCAGTTCCGATAGATCGAAGGTGATCGTGAGTGTGGCGAAACCGTTGCCGTGTCCCGCCGCATAGAGCGGCACGCGCGGGTTGGCGCCGGGGAAGGGGGACTGATAGCCGATGTGCCCGTACCATGGTCCCGGGGCCGCGGGGAGCGGGTTCGCCAGATTGGTCAGCGACATCCCGCGCAGTTCGTCGATTCCGACACTCCACTCCGTGGCCCATGTGTTGGCGTCGATGATGTAGCTGTTGCTCTGGGTCTTCGCCGAAGTATCCGTCGCAAGCGTCCCGTCCGGCATCATGTCGTCGATGTTGGAGAAGCCGTCCACGGCCACCTTGAACGCATCGGAAACGCCCGCGGCGCCGGAGAGGGCCGAAAGGGCCACTTCGATGCTCTCGACGTTCCACTTCGTGAAGGAGTCGTTCCCCGTGTCCGCCGTCATGAGGGACGTGTTGGGATCGTAGACGCGCATTCCAAAGTAGAGGCGCGAGCCATCGCTGATGAGATAGGCCTTCGAGTTGGCCGCAATACCTGCTGCCGCCGTCGGGTCGGTTGTGTTGGCGCTGATGGGCGTCGCGGGATTCGTCGTGCGCGAGGCCCAGTCCTTCCAGTCGTCCCCTGCGATGGCCGGGTGCGCGCCCCCGTCCGCATAGATCGCGTCGAAGACCGAGTCGGTGACATTCGGCGCCTCGGAGGCATCGATGAGGGGAACCACATAGGTCAGGCCGGTGCTCGGCCCCGAGCCCGGCTCGGCAATCTTGAGGTCATCGACCACGATCGTGCCGGTCTTGCTGACGGCGTCGGGGTTTTCGAACATGATCGTGTAGCTGGTAATTGCCGTCAGGTTGCCATCGCCGGTGGATGTCGATGCCCGATCGACGAGGCCGGAAAGGACCATGTCATTCGTCCAGCTGGTCGAATTCAGTGCCGCCACGCTGAAGTTGATGAAGCGGAAGGTGTCGCCATCCGCCTCGTGCAGGAGGATCCAGGTGTTCGTGTCGAAGGTGCTGTCGAAGACCGGATCGCCCTTCACGTCGATGGTCACGGTCAGGTCGCTGAGCGTGCTGCCGGGCGAGCCGCTGGCGCTGTAGCTGCCGGTCAGCGTCACAGGGGCCGGAAGGGTGCGAATGATCTGGATGTACTCGAAGGCCGAACCTGCCATGACCAGATCGAGACCGAGCGCCGTGCTCCCCTCATTCCCCGGCGTCGTCGATCGCGGAGTGACGGTCACGGTGCCGTTGGTGAAGGTGCTCACCCCGGCCGCCGCCGCCGTGTCATCGGTCGCGAACTCCATGTCGTCGATCACCGCGGCGCCAAGGGGCGCAACGCTCGCCAGCAGGGCCGCTACCAAGAGTTTTCCACATCGCTTGCTTCGCATGTTGTCGTCCTTGCACGTTGGGATCAGGTGGACGCGCAATTGGTCATTCGTCCCCCCTGCAAGAGAAAGGTTGATGGAGTTCGGCGACAAATGCAAGGACTTTATAAAGAGTTGAAGTAAGTAGTTGGAGCGGAAAGCCGCGATGCGAAAGGCGCCCCTTCCGAAGAAGGGGCGCCGGGGACGATCAGTTGGTGGAAGTACTGTTGCCGTGTCCGTTGGTGAAGGACGGCATGGTGGCCTGTGCCAGGATGCTTGGCTGCTGCGGCTCCTCCAGATAGGTGTAGCCGTTCATGCCGTCGATGTAGAATCGCAGCAGGAGCGTGCTTTCCTGAAGGGTGATGCGCTTGTCGCGCGCGGCCTTCTCGGTCTCGCGGCGGAATTTCTGGATCATGTCCTTCGGCTCATACTGGACGTAGGAAAGCACCTCGCTCACCGTGTCCCCTTCGATGATGTGGTCGAGGACCACTTCACCGTGCTCGTCCAGCGAGACGTGGACGGTATTCGTGTCGCCCAGGAGGTTATGGAGGTCGCCGAGAATCTCCTGATAGGCGCCGATCAGGAACACGCCCAGGTAGTAGGCGCTGCCATCGAAGGGATGCAGCTCGAGCGTCTTCTTTACCTCGCGCGTGTCGATGAACTCGTCGATCTTGCCGTCCGAGTCGCATGTGATGTCCGCGATCGTGGCGCGGCGCGTCGGTTCCTCGGCGAGGCGGTGAATCGGCATCACGGGGAAGAGCTGGCCGATGGCCCAGCTATCGGGCATCGACTGGAAGAGCGAGAAGTTGCAGAAGTAGGTGTCGGCCAGGATTTCGTCCAGACCTTCCAGTTCCTCCGGCATGTGCGGGTCTTCCGCGGCCACCTTCTTGACCTTCTCGCAGATGGCCCAGAAGAGCGACTCGGCCTCGGCGCGACCCGCGAGGGACATGTAACCGAGGTTGAACAGGTTGATGGCTTCCTCGCGCGCCTGTGAGGCGTCGTGGTAGTTCTCAAGGTAGTTCTTGGGCGAGAATTGGGTGTGGATCTCGTATAGATCGTGGAGGGGCTGCGGGTCCTCCTCGTCCGGCTTCTCGTAGTGCTCGGCCTTCGCTTCCTCGTAGCCGCTGCGACCCAGCACATTCATGATCAGGAGGCTGTGATAGGAGATGATCGCGCGGCCCGACTCCGACATGATGGTCGGGTGGGGGACGCCGGCCTCCTCGCACACGGTCTTGATGCGGAACACCACGTCGTTGGCGTATTCCTGGAGCGTGTAGTTGATGGAGGACTCGAAGTTGGTCTGCGAGCCGTCGTAGTCAACACCGAGACCGCCGCCCACGTCGAGGTACTTGAGCCCGGCGCCCAAGAGGCGCAGCTCGGAGTAGATGCGCGCTGCCTCCGTGATCGCCGCCTTGATATTGCGGATGTTGGAGACCTGGCTGCCCATGTGGAAGTGGAGCAACTGGAGGCAGTCCTCCATGTTGCGGGCCTTGAGGAACTCGACGGCGCGGAGCAGTTCGGGGATCGTGAGGCCGAACTTCGAGCGGATGCCCGCGGAGGACTCCCAGCGGCCCACGCCGCGGCTGGCCAGCTTCACGCGCACGCCAATGCGCGGCCGCACGTTGTGCTTCTGCGCGTACTTGACGATCAGCTCCAGCTCCGTCCACTTCTCGACGATCGGGATGATCGTCTTGCCGATCTTGGAGGTGAGGATCACCGCCTCGATGAACTCGTCATCCTTGAAGCCGTTGCAAACGATGGGCGTCTCGTTGTTGTCGACTAGGCCCATGACCGCGAGCAGTTCGGGCTTGGAACCCGCCTCGATGCCAAAGCCGAGCGGAATGCCATAGGAGAGGTACTCGCTCACGACGTGGCTCTGCTGGTTCACCTTGATGGGGTAGATGCAGACGTACTTCCCCTCGTAGTCGAACTCCCGGATCGCGTTGTCGAAGGAACTGCGGATGTCCTCGAGGCGATGCTTGAGCACGCCGGGGAAGCGGAGCAGGACGGGCGCGGAAATGCCACGCTCCTGCAAGTCATCCATGAGGGACTTGAGGTCGACCGCCCGCGCCGGATTCTTTTCCGGATGGACCGTCACGTTGCCCTTGTCGTTGATGGAAAGGTAGCCTTTCCCCCAATTGTGGATGTTGTACAGATCCACGGAATCCTGGATCTTCCATTTTTCGATCGAGCGCAGTGAGGGGTCTCGTCCCATCGTTGGTTCAGTCTCCGTCTCGGTTGAATCGGGGGGGAGGTTGGCGGTAGGTCACGCTGGTTTCAAGGTAAGTTCAGGAACGACCGGAAAAAGTCACTCGGCGTCGTTTACCTGATCGCGAGGGCGCACATGTTGGAGGTGCGGCGCCAGATCGAATCGGTACCGGTTGGTGCCGGTTCCTCGTCGGTGCCGAGGAGGGAGAAGTCTTCGAGGGGCCGAATCTCGATGGCGGTGGAGAACCCGGCGCGACGCAGCAGGCGCGTCAGTTCGGTGGGGGAGTAGAGGCGCAGGGCCAGCTCCCATTCCTGGTGCTCGCCCTTGATGTCCCAGCTCCCCTTGCCGAGGAGGCGCTGGCCGTCGTCGCTGATGAACCAGGACTCGTAGATGCTCACGCGACCGCGGTGGCTGATGGCAGCGGGCACGTCCTCCACCACGGCCTTCATGCCGCTGCGGCAAGGAAGGTCCATGACCAGCGGCGCGCCCGGCTGGAGCACACGGGCAACCTCCGCGAGAATGGCCGCATTCGCATCATCGTCGAAGTAGCCAAAAGTGTTGAACAGCAGCGTGGCGCCGCCGAGCGAGCCCGTGGCAAACGGCAGGTGGCGCATGTCTCCGCGGACGGCAAACTTGCGGTGGCGCGCGGGAATCAGCGGCAGCAGCGCGGCCGAGAAATCGAGCCCAATGGCGTTGATTCCGGCGCTACGCATCCCGGCCAGGTGGCGGCCATAGCCGCAGCCGATGTCGAGGACCGGCGCCTTGGCGCCGCGGAACACACGGGCCAGCGTCTCGACCTCGTCATCTGTGGCGAGTTCCTCCGCCAGCGGCCCCTTGTAGAGGGCGCCGTAGTTGGCAGAAAAATAGGAGGCCCACCAGGGCGCATTTTCGACCGAATCGTTCAAGCCTGAAACCTCCGAGCAGGGCGGCGGAACTCTAGGGCAAGCCCCCCCCCTGTCAAGGCCGACTCCCATGAATCTTTCATAGGCAGAGCACCCGGTGCCGAATCGCGCTCGACCAACGTCCCGCCATATATGCCAGCGAGTCGAGCACGCGGAGCGCGGGGCTCACGCGGCGATAGCGATCACGCTCGACCAGCAGGGCGATGGGGGTCTCGAGCAGGGCCTTCACGAGCCGCAGCGGAGGCTTCACCTCGAACCGCGCCCACCAGCCGAGCCGATGGTGCCAGCGCGCCAGCACCGCCACTGAGCCCTGGCCGTACCAGAACACTTGGCGCATCATGCCTCGCACCGAGGCGCGATGGTGGTGAATCACCCGTATTTCCGGCATATAGTCCAGCTTGTAACCGGCCTCGCGGAATCGAAAGCAGAGGTCACAATCCTCTCCACCCATGCGGCCAAAGCTCTCGTCGAAGCCGCCGACCCGCTCCAGCGCCGCGCGGCGCAGCACCAGCGCCGCCGTCACCACAAAGGGGAAATGGCGCTTCGAGCCCATCCAAAGGTAGTCGGTGTTCAGCACGCCCTGGGCGGCGATGTGCTCCTCGGCAAGGGTCGAAGGAGGGCCGTCGGCCAACTTTGCCCCGACCGCCGCCAGCTTCTCGTCCTCCAGCAGGCGGGGGACCGCCCGCGCAAGCCAGTCTCCGGGCGGCTCGCAGTCCGAATCGAGGAACGCAACGACCTCCGTCCCGGCTTCCTGCCAGGCCCGTTGGCGCGCACCCGCCACCCCGGGAATGGCATGGTCGATCACGGTCGCTCCGAAGGAACGGGCGATCTCGCCGGTTGCGTCGGTCGATCCATTGTCCACCACAAGGAGGGAAACGGCGCCGGGGTAGTCCTGAGCTTTGGCGGCTTCAATTGCCCGCGCCAGGTGCTTCTCCGCATTGCGGGCGCAAATCATGATGGTCACGCCCGGGAGTGAAGCCTGATTGGCGGGCCGTGTCTCGCAGGGCGCGAGGCTCAACTCTGATGGCCTCCCCGGGGCCAGTTCCTGCGCCGCTCGGTTTCTGCGCGACGATCCTTGCCGAATCGGCGATTGCGGTAGGTGATCTCGACCTCATTGCGGCGCGGACCTTTCCGCCGTTCCCGACCACTACGACGCTCCACCTCGGGCCATTTGCCTGCGGGGTCATGAGGCTTTGACGGGTCCCACGACGGCGTTTTCGCGTCGAAGGTTCCCGGCTCGGGAGGAATGCCGGGCTTGAGCGGCCCCGAAGGGAACGCGGGTGCATCCGGCTGCGGTGTCTGGGCTACGGCGGGCGCCGAAGGAGTTGTTGCTGACTTCGTCGGAGGTGTAACCAAAGCAATGCGAGCGTTCGCACCTCCCGCAGGTTTCGCTCCCCCCTGATCCGGCAGGGACGGCACCTGATACTTTTTCACGTCCGGACCGGGCGATTGGAGCTTGGTGCGCTCCACATCCAGACGACGGGTTGCATCCAGCGACTTCTCGTAGGTTTCCCGCGAGTCTGGCTCTGTCAGGGAGTGCCCCACGAGGTTCTCCATCGAGCGCAGGCCATCCCGACGCAGGTGTCGGATCAGCGTCGCGTACTGGTCACTCGGAGTGCCCGTGGCCTGCAATCCAAGGCGCTGCAACAGTCCCGGCAGCCCGTTGGGCTTCAGGAGCTCCTGATGGATGGCGTCGGCGACAGGGGGGGGGAACTCGGCAAAATACCGTTCCAGGGCCTGACGCAGTTGATCCGGCATTGGGGGTAAACGAACCTCGATTCATCAACGATCCAGTTAGAGAGTGCAGCGTTATCCTTGGGGCGTCAACTTGGGTGTGTGGTCCAAACCCTGAAATGTTCCTCCAATGGGAGGTCAACGCTTGCGCTGGTCCAGACATTGTGTTAACCGATAAACTGAGAAACAGCGAAGAGGACAAAGACCCCATGCTTTCCGTCAGACTCGATGACATGCTCGCCGACATGGTTGAGCGCGGCTCATCAGACCTATTCATCAAGGCCGGGGTGGCTCCCCATGCCCGCATCGATGGAAAGATCACCCCGCTCGATTACTCGGAACTCACCCCCGAGGACGTTCAGGACATTGCCTATGGCATGATGAGCGAGGAGCAGATCGAGCGTTTCGAAAAAATCCCTGAAATGGATCTAGCGCTGGGCGTCCGCGGCGTTGGCCGCTTCCGTGTGAACCTCTTCCGCCAGCGCGGCTCCATCGCGATGGTCTTTCGCCACATCAGCACCCCGAACTTCAACTTTGCGGACCTGTTGCTTCCTCCCGCCGTGCAGACGCTGGCGGAAAAGCACCGCGGCCTGATCCTCGTCACCGGCACCACCGGCTCCGGCAAGTCGACCACCCTTGCGGCGATGATCAACCACATCAACACCCACCGCCGCTGCCACGTGGTCACTATCGAGGACCCGATCGAGTTCCTCCACAACGACAAGGAAGCCATTGTCAGCCAGCGCGAGGTGGGCTTCGACACGAAGAGCTTCGGCGACGCCCTCCGCCACGTCCTGCGTCAGGCCCCGGACGTGATCCTGATCGGCGAAATGCGTGACTTGGAGACGGTCCAGACCGCCATCGCCGCTGCCGAGACGGGCCACTTGGTGCTCTCGACCCTCCACACCATCGACGCCGTGCAGACGGTCGAGCGCATCATCAACTTCTTCCCCGCGTACCTCCATTCGCAAATCCGCATGGAGATGGCACTCGGTCTTCAGGGCGTCATCAGCCAGCGCCTCCTTCCGCGCAAGCGCGGTCAGGGCCGCGTCCCCGCCTGCGAAATCCTCATTTCCACCCCTCTCATCAAGAAGCTCCTGAACGAGGGGAAGACCATGGAACTGCTCCCGAACATCATGGAGGGCGCTCACTGGGGGATGCAGAGCTTCAACCAGGCACTCCACAAGCTCATCGTGCAGGACTTGGTGAGCTACGAAGCGGCGCTTTCCTACGCCACGAGCCCCGAGGAACTGAAGCTCATGGTGGAGGGCATCGCCTCCGGATCAAAGCACGTCGTCGAGTCCGCCTCCGCTCAGGATCCGAGTGGCACGGGTTACGGAAATCCGAACGCCAAGTTCAACATGTCGGGTAGTAGCAACGTCATGTTCCCGCCGACAGCCGGCAAGATGCCTCTCACGACGCCGCTCCCGATCCGCAACAAGCCGCCGGGACAGTGAGAAAACCAAACGGCAGGATCACTCGCGGGGACATCCGCCCCGCTCGTAACCCTGCCGCCAAATTCTATGCCGCGTGATGTGCGAGGCCCGACTTACTCAGCCGCGGACCACGTGGAGCATCTCCCAAGTCTCAAACGGGAGGCTGATTTCCGCGGGGACTTCCTCGAACCGGAATTGTACCCGCTCGTCTGAGCCCATCGAGTGCCCCGGCTCGATCACTGGACCGTTTTCCATCATGTAGTGGAAGCCGCTGCGGAAGAGCGCCGCCACCTCGTTGAGGTCCTCGTCCGGATCGCGGCTCACATAGATCATGTCAGGCACGCCACACTGGGCAAAGCCGCGACTAATCAGCACTCGGGCGTCTGCATCGCCGAGACCCGCATCCTCCGCGCTGATCAACTCGATGGAGGCCAGCAGCTCGAACGGCTCGCCTGCGTGGCGCAGGGCGGAAAAGACGGACTCGGAGACTTCCTCGTACTCCTCATCGTCCTCATCCCCTTCCTCCTCACGATCCGGATCGGCCTCGGTTTCCGCGGGATCTTCGCGCTGGATCGGGATGGAGGGATCGTTGCGTGTGGCGTCGAGCACCTGTTGCATCATGGACGCGACCGGATTTCCCTCGGCGGCCAGACGGGCGATCTGGTCCTCGAAGGAACCCTCACCCTCCTCGTCATCGTCGGCGTAGCCTTCTTCCTCGGAATTGATGATGTCGTGCAGGAGCCCGGCGGGATAGGTCATCTCGTTGGTCAGGAGCGTCATACCGGTTGCGCCGAGCTGGGTCAGGGCCAGCGCGACCTTGTGGAGCAGGATCACCTTCTCCACCCCGACCAGATCCTCGCCGCCGAAGACGTTCACGAGCACGAAGGATTTGTGGGCCAGCAGGTCCTCCTTCAGCTCCTGCTGAAGGCGCGACTGCTCGATGAGGTAGGGCGTCGGGGAGGGGACACCGTGGACGAGCAGGATCACGGAAAGCTCGCCGAGCTGGATGCTCCAGGAGGCAAGGCGCAGCCCGTTCTCGTTCGAGTCCTCGCCCTTGATGACTTCGGCGAGCTCCTCTTCCTCCTCATCCAAGTTGTCGATGAGGGCGGCGATCTCTTCGCCGTCAAACTCGGGGAATTCGTTGAAATAGACAACGGCCTGGTAGGCCGGGCCATCGTTTTCCTGCTCGGGCTCGTGTGTCATGTGGGGAGTTTCCTGTTGAAGTCTTCGGCCATTGCGCGCCGCAGGGGCGTCGCGTCACAAGCGGAAAGGGCCGAATTCAATGGGTTGCCACGATGCCGTCGCCATGAAGGCCGTGGACAATCCAGCCCCCGCCCAGCACGCGGTTTTCCTCGTCATAGAATACGGCGGCCTGCCCCGGGCTGACGGCGGATTGGGGCTCGTCGAACAGGACGCGCACCTTGCCGGGTTCGCCCTCGAAAGGATGAAGCATCGCAGCGGCGGGGGCGTGGCGATGGCGGATGCGGACGCGGGCACGACGAGGCGCGTCGAGTCCGGCAAGCCCCATCCAGTTGATTTCCTCGGCGAGGAGTCCGTCGGAAAGCACGGCCTCACGCGGGCCGACGATGACCGTGTTGGTCTCCACATCAAGCGCCACCACATAGAGCGGCACCGGTCCGGCGAGACCCAGGCCTCGCCGCTGACCGACCGTGTAGAAGGGAATGCCCTCGTGTTCGCCAAGCACGCGCCCGTCCACATGGACGAAGCGACCGCGCGGTGGCGCGATTCCTTCGACGGCGAACCGCTTGCGGAGGAACGCACGATAATCGTTGTCGGGGATGAAGCAGATTTCCTGAGACTCGGGTTTTTCCGCGGTCGGGAGGCCCACCTCGCGCGCCAGTTCACGAACCTCGGGCTTGGTGAGCTCGCCGAGCGGAAGCAACAGCATGGCGAGCTGTTCCTGCTGAAGCCCAAACAGGTAGTAGGTCTGGTCCTTGTTCTCGTCGCGGGCGATGGCGAGGGTCCAGCGACCGGTCTCTGGGTTGCGGACCTTTCGCGCGTAATGCCCCGTGGCGACCTGCCCGCAACCCCACATGTCGGCCTTCTCCAGCAGCAGCCCAAGCTTCACATGGTTGTTGCAGAGCACGCACGGGTTCGGTGTCCGGCCGTTCCGGTAGGAGGCAACGAACGGGTCGATCACGTCGCGGCGGAAATCCGGCTCCACATCGAGGACATAGAAAGGGAAGTCGCTGCGTTCTGCGCAGGCGCGCGCGTCCTTGGCGTCGGTGGGGGAGCAGCAGGTCTTGATCTGGGGACCGCGTGCCAGTTCCTCGGGCGAGAGGCGATGGGTGCGCATGTTCACGCCCACGATGTCGCGTCCCTGCTGGGCGAGCAGGTACCCGGCAAGCGACGAATCGACCCCGCCGCTCATGGCGACCAGGATGCGCTCGGCGGTGGCGGAACTCATCGGATGCGGTCTTTCCTGACGGCGCTCACTTCGGGGACGTCGTGCCCAACTGCTTCAGGTCATCGACGTTATCCAGGCGGATTTCGCCCTCGTCAACGGCAGGGGTCGTGGTCTTCTCCTGCTCGGTGCCAGGATTCGGGATAAACTTGCTGGTGAAGGGTCCGTCCGGACCGGCGATGCTCTGGGTGGCGATGGAGCCGTCGGTGCTCCGCGTGATGATGTAGGCGGCGGCGTCGAAGATGCGATAGACACCGTTGGGACGCGACTCGCGGATGTCCGGCTTGCCGCTCAGTTCGATGCGACCTTCCTTGATGTCATAGGTCATGAACTGGCAGTCGGCCTCGACGGTGGCCTGCTTGATATAGACGTTGCGGCGCGCCTCGACATGGTCCGTCGGCGCGTCATATTCCAGCTCGTCGGAGCGCAGGCGCAGGTCGTCGCTCTCGACCAGAACGGAGCCCAGTGCGTTGAAGCGGGAGAAGGCACCGGTGGCGTCGATGGCGGCGAGCACCGTCGCGGGCGCATCGGCGCGCGGACGGGTCTTGATGAGGACGTTGTTGCCGAGTCCTGCGAAGCCGCTGCCAGAGAGTGCGTCGCCGCGAGGCTTCGCGGCACCCGGCGCAGGCGTTGGCTTGGGTGTGGCGGCCACAGCGGCCACGGGAATCATCTCGCAGAGGATTTCCTGCCCGCCGGCCATGCGCACCTGCACGTCACCGGCCTCGCCGCGCTTGAGGTAGAACTCCTCCATGCCCGAAAAACGGCTTCGGCTGGTGGCGGTGCTTTGCTCCACACGTGGCGTGCCGGTCATCACGATCTCGCCGCTGGAAAGCGTATAGACCATCTTCTCGCAGTTGGCCTTCACGCCGTCTTGATCGATCTCAACAGCGCCGGTACACACGACGATTCCGCCAACGCCATCATAGTTCAACTCGTCGGCCACGAGGTTCAGTTTGCTGCTAATGAGGGTCGTGCGTCCCTTCGTCGTGTAGCTGACCAGGTCGCCCTTCTCGTCCATCTTCATGTCCGCGACGCCGTAGGAGCCATCACGCTGCGAGCCCACACGGAACTCGAAGCCTTCGCCGTCGCCACCGAGGGCTTCGGCAAGACCGGTCTGCGCTCCGGCCAGTACGGGCAGGAGTGCCAGTGCCGTGGCGGCAACCCACTGGGAGATTCTGTGATACCGTTTCATTTCTTCTCCTCGCTGGTGGCGCGGCTTGCGGGCTTGAACTCAAGGCGAATTGGCGCCTCGTCGTTCCCGTAGAATCTCCATTCGCGGAATCCGCGATCTACGGAAAGCGCCTCGCCCGTCATGGCCAGATCGCCGCCCTTGGGCAGGGCCGCTTGTTGCTGGAATCGCTCGGGAACCACCACGCAGCCGAAGCGCTGGGACCAGATGATGACCTGTGAGCGGAGGAAGCTCTCGGTCCCGATGGAGGCCTCCGCGGGCTTGGCGCCCCCCTGAAGGAGCACGTCGCCGTAGGCCGACTCCGTTGCGAAATTTTCTGTGTAACTCTGGATGGTTGCCAGGTCGGGAATCTCGCCGGTACCTTCAACGCGATCACCGGCGATGGTCACGATCCCCTCTTGGGAAGTTGCCAGGACCTTGCGGTTATCCGTCGTATTCGCCTCGAGCTTGATGTCCTCGGTGACGACCGCGCGTGCGTCGGCCCGGAGCCACGCAGCGCCGGAAGTGACGCGGTTCAGCTCAAGCGTGCCGGAAGTGACGCGCAGGTCGATACCGGTGAGGCGCATGTCGCGGGGCGCTTCACTGGGTGCCTGGGCAACGCCCTGTGCCCCCATCAATCCGAAGGCGGCAGCGGCAAGGTATCGGAGCGCTTTTCCCAGCGTTTGTGCATCCACAGGTATTGTTCCGGATTCCGTCGAATGGCCGCTTCGATGCGGCGGGTGTACTCGGCGACGAGGGCTGCTTCCGCCTTGAAGCGTGCCTGCTCGTCCCGGGGAGGCGGTTCGAGCAGCATGGGCTCATCAGCGTCAATCCTGTACTTGCCGGGAGCCTCGCGCAGGCAGAACATCGTCACGGCGGTGGCGCCGCACTGCAAGGCCAACCGGGCCGGGGCGAGCAAGGTGTGGGCCGGTTTGCCGAAGAAGGGAACGGCGACGCCCGGTCCTTCCAGATTGTGGTCCACAAGCATCAAGAGCACGCCGCCCGCCCTCAGATGGCGCATGGTGGCCACCCCGGCCTCGCCGCGATAGACCAGCTTCAGCCCACCCGATTCGCGCAGCTTTCGGGTTCTTTTCTCCAGTTCGGGATTCTTGGGACGCGCCGCGGTGCACATCACCGGTACCCCGACAAACTTGGGGAACCAATGGGCGAGCATCTCGATCGTGCCGAGGTGGCTGGCGAAAACCACCAGCCCGGTCCCTCGTTCCCGGGCAGTGGCGAGCAACCTCTGGAAGCCTTCGGGATCGGCTATTCGGATTCGCCGGTCATCCCGTTCGTGCTTCCACGCGGGCAGCCAAAGGCTCTCGATCCCCCAGGCCGCAAGGCTTTGCCACGACGCGACGTGTACGCGGTGGCGGTAAGCCTCATCATACTCGGGGGAAGGGAACGCGCATTCGATGTGCTGCATGACACGCCGTCGCCGTCGCCCCGGAATCTTGCTCGCCAGCCAGCCGAGGATCCACGCGAGCCATACCGTGGCCTCCAGCGGTAACCGCGGCACGATCCACATCAACGCATCGACCAGCAGCAGGATGCTGCGGTCGCGAACGCGCTTGATGCGGGGCGAAAGGGCTGAACGCTTCCGTTTCACTCCGAATCGACAACCGCCTCGGCGTGGACCTTGAAGCCCTCAAGCTTGGCTCGGCCGGGGATGAAGGAAAGCTCGATCAGGACCCAGATCTCCTCGATCTGGGCGCCGAGCTGGGTCACCAGTTCGCAGGCTGCCTTGAGCGTGCCGCCGGTCGCCAGGAGGTCGTCGATCACCACGACGCGGCTCTGGGCGTCGAGAGCGTCGCGATGCAGTTCCACCGTCGCCTCGCCGTACTCTAGGGCATAGGAGCACTCGATCGTGTCGGCCGGGAGCTTGCCCTTCTTGCGCACGGGAACGAAGCCGATGCCGAGGCGATCCGCCAGGGCAGCGCCGAAGATGAACCCGCGCGATTCGATGCCGACCACATGGGTCAGACCTGCAAACTCATAGCGACGCTCCAGTCCGTCCATGACCTCGCGAAAAGCCTCGCCATCAGCCAGCAGCGTCGTAATGTCCTTGAATTGAATCCCGGGCTTGGGGAAGTCGGGTACGTTTCGAACCTTGGCCAGAATATCCATCAGGGCGCTCGTTGCCTCCGTTGTAGTGGCCACCACACAACCGGAATCGCCCCGCCCACGGCAAGCCCATCATGCACATTCTTCTCGTCCAATATCACCTCCACCTGCCTGACTGCCACTCCCTCAAGGACAAGCGGCAGGTCATGAAGCCTCTTCTCAACGAATTGAGGCGCGATTTCAATATTTCCGCCGCCGAGATCGACGACCACGACCTTTGGCAGTCCGCCGTCATCGCCACCGTGGCCGTCAGCAATCTTCGCGATGCCGTCGAGCGCAGCGAGCGCGAGGTCACTGACCGCATCGAAACCAACGGCGACGTGCAGATCGCCCAGATCAACCGCGAGTGGCTTTGACGGCACATGCTTGAAACGGTCGCCCTGTCACTGGCCTACCTCGTCGGGGGAGCCTTGGTGCTCCTCGTCGCCTGGGGGAGCGGCGGACTCCTCTGTCGCTCCCATCGCGGCGATTGGTTGGAGGAGGTGCTTCGAGCCGCCGTCGGCCTCGCAATCCTTTGCTTCGTCACCTCGGTTCTGGGGCTGATTGGCGTGCTCTATTGGTGGGTGGCGCTGCCGCTTCTCGTGCTGATCGGGGGAGCAGGGCTTTGGCGATCTCCCTTCCGTGCCGCCATGCCGTCACGGAGTGCCGTTCCGGTACCTGCGGTGCTTGCCGTCGCGGTTCCTGCTTACATGGTGCTGGCGGGGGCGCTCGTCCCCGACATGAGCCAGGACAGCATGTGGTATCACCTTTCCGTTCCCCAGCAATGGTCCTTCACGGGACGACTCGACGCCATGCCGTCGGTGTTTCCGTCCTGCTATCCGCTGGCGGTCGAGTCCCTGTACGCGGCGCTGATTCCCGTGGGTGGAGCGATGCTTTGCAGCACTGTCTACGGCATCAGCGCCATTTTAGTCTGGTTGCTGGTGGGGCTGTTGGCCGAGCGGGTTGCGGGGCGTTGGGCCGCGGGAGTCGCCATGTGCCTCTGGATTCCACTGCAGGCGACCTTCACGCTGGCGCCGGTGCCTGCCGGAAACGACCTGACGGCGGCGCTGTTCCTGCTGGCAGGAATCACAATGATCCTGCTCCCACTGCTGGATGAGGGCGAGCCGTCGCTCCCCCCGTGGCTGGTTGGCGGGTTCGTGCTCGGCCAGGCAATCGCCGCCAAGCCGCTCTGCATCCCGTTCGCGGGGATGGCCCTGTTGGTCGCCTCCGTTTCGCAGTGGCGACGCGGGAGCGCCGCGCTGGTGGCCTTTGCTGCCGCGTCCGTGGCCATCCTGGCGTCGTACCTGCCGTGGGCGATCCGCGGGTTCCTGACCACGGGACTCCCGGTGTTCCCTCTTGGCGCGGGAGTGCTCCCTGTCCGCGAAGCGTTCCTTCCGACCATTGGCGCATCCAAGTCGCTCAACAGCCTGTACCCGCTCAATGGGGCGGGAATCTGGGAGGCCGCGACAAAGGGCGCCTACCGCAAGATCTATATGGCACTGCACGTGGGCGATGCGCTGTTCCTGATGGCGCCGCTTTCCGCCCTTGCGGGCTTCGCATCAACCCGCGGGCGCCATCGTTTGGTGCCGCTGACCTTTCTGGCCATGTGGGCGCCAACGCTGCTGCTTCAGGGTGCCAACGAGGTGCTGCGTTACATGGCGCTCTGCTACCCTTTGGCGGCGGTGGCGCTGGCTCAGTTCCTAGCCGCCACCGAGGCGAGGATTGGAATCTCTGTTCGCCGGATGCTGCCGTGGCTGCTGCTCTGCGCGGCGATGGGACACTACCTCGGCCATCAGCGCAGAGTGGCAAGTTTCCGCACGATCCACTGGCCTTGGCGTCCGCTTCTGACAGAGAGCGACCAAATGGCCTACGCGCGGCGTTCAGAAACCGGTGGTGCCTTCGTCAGCTTTCGCGTCATTCGTTCCCTGATACCGGAGGCGGAACTGGTGCTGATGCCGGATTGTCCGGCCCCGTACTACCTCCACCGCCCCGCCATCTGGAACGACTACGCTGTGCACGAGGGGGGCATCGCGCAGCGGTGGGCGGGTTTCTCCGCCGACGAGGCCGCCGCGTATATCGGCCAGACAAAGATCCAGTGGATTCTGATCACGAGTCGGGATTCGCGAACGGGTAATTCGGCTCTGTGCGATGAACTGGCAACCAGAGGTCTTGTGGAACCGATCGCGTTGTCCGGCGACGCCGCCGGGAGTGCGCTCTACCGGGTCGTGGTCGGCGGGCGTTGAAGTCGCCGTTGCCCCGCCGGACTGGCACGGCTCCAGCTTCCTGTTATAGTTACAGCGGTGTTGTTGCTTTGATTCAGCGACCATGATCCATAGGAGCCACTTTTCGATGAGACGCAGACGATACGGATTGTTCGAGTGCATTCGACGCGACTTCGCGTCGGCGCTATCCAACGATCCGGCGGCTCGCGGGCCGTTTGCCGCGCTGGAGGTCGCCCTCACCTATCCCGGCTTCCACGCCACCGTGCTCCATCGCTTCACCCATGAGGTTTACAAGCTCGGCATTCCTTTTCTCCCCAAGGCCATGAGCATGTTGAATCGCTTCCTGACCGGGATCGAGATTCACCAGGCGGCGCAGATCGGACCCGGCTTCTTCATCGACCACGGCATGGGCGTAGTCGTTGGCGAGACTGCCATCGTGGGCGAGGACTGCATGTTGTTCCACGGCGTGACGCTTGGCGGGACCGGCAAAGCCACCGGCAAGCGCCACCCCACGCTGCTCAACGGAGTCGTTGTTGGCGCGGGCGCCAAGGTGCTCGGCAATATCACCGTCGGGAACAACTGCTACGTCGGCGCGAACAGCGTCGTGCTCAAGGACGTGCCGGACAACTCGACGGTGGTGGGGATTCCCGGTCGAGTCGTCGCCCGCGATGGCAAGCGCGTGAACCCCTGCGAGCACGCGCTCGACCACAACCTCCCCGACCCGATCCTCGACCGGTTCCGGGCCCTTGAGGCCCGGTTGGCCGAGTTGGAGAAGGTGGCGGAGTTGAATCGGGTCTAGCAACCTGCCGTCGTTTCGTTGGTCGGGACGCAGAATCACGAATTCTGTTCCCTTGCACCGATGTTCTTCCATTGTTCAAGATTCCCCCACGACAATCTGGAGGAGTTCGAATCATGCCCCCCGCGCCTGATCGGAACGATAGCCCCGGCCCAACCGAGCCGCTTCGGAAGCAGCAGCCAGTGGATCCGTCCTCGGAGCCGACCAACCTCTACGGCATCGATGACATCCCCAAGACGCGGAAGGTCAGTCGGGCCAAGCAACCCGACCCGCAGCGGGAACTCGAGCGTGGCGACATTCTGGTCGGTCGCTCCGAACCGGGTCGCGAGGCGACTCGCTACCAACTCATCATGCCGCTGGGACAGGGCGGATTCGGACAGGTCTGGAAGGCGCAGGTGTTGCCCGATGATCGCATGGACAGCCAGCTTCCCTACGAAGTGGCCATCAAGATTTTCTCCTCCCCCTATGGCCTCGCCAAGAGCGAGCTGAAGAACCGGGAACTTTCCGCCATGCTGGCCGTCCACGACCTGAAGACGGATCGCGTTCCCCAGGTCTACGACTGGGCCATTGGTGGCGATTACGAGTTCGTCGTGATGCAGTACGGCGACAGCGGCAGTCTGCACGAATTGCGCTATCGCATGAACATGATCGACGAGCCGACGGCGTGGCGGCTCCTGACTGATCTCCTGACCGCCATCAAGCACGCTCACGCGGCCGACATCCTCCACCTCGATGTGAAGCCCGCCAATGTGCTCCTTGATGGCAAGGGTGGCTTCATGCTGACCGATTTCGGCATCTCGCAGGGTAACTTCGTCAATTCAACGATTCAGTACCCGGGCCTCGGGACGCCCAACTACCGCGCGCCGGAGCAGGAAGTGGCGGACGAGGAAAAGATCGGGAGCCGCACCGATCTATACGGCATCGGTTCCACGGTCTGGGCTGCATTCTGCGGTTTCGATTTATCCAGCAAGCGGTGCCCCAACCTGATGTTACCCGCAACAAGCCCCACGACTCTCCCTGCGGCGCGTCTATACAGGGAACACGCCTCGGAAGACCTGTGCGTCATTCTCGACGCCCTGCTGGCCCGCGATCCCGCAGGCAGGCCCGGCGGCGCGGCCGAGGTGTTGGAGATGATCGCCGAGCGCCGCAACCAGGGGAGCAAGTCCACCTCGACCAGCGCCATTCGTCGCTATCGCATTCACAGTCAGGAAGCGGTGGAGAAGGTGCTCAACACCATGATCGACCCGCTGTGGCAGGTGCTGCTGCGCGAGCGCCTTGACGAGTTGAAGTTTGCTCGTTTTGAGGACGGAGAGTATCTTTGCGTCCACGGGGAAAAGTCTTACACGGCGTTCCTGCTGCTTTCTGGTAGCGTCGTCGTGGAACGAGAGGATCGTGTTCTCGCCGAGGAAACCCGTGAAGGTACCTTCATCGGGGAGATTGCCACCCTCACCGGCGGCACGCGCACCGCCTCGGTCCGCGCCAAGGGACAGGTCTGGACCTGTGTCTTCAACGCGGCAGAGTTGGAGCGATTCGTGATGTGCAATCCCGCGGTTGCCATCCGGATGATTCGTTCGCTCGCGAAGCGAGTCACCTCCCACGCAGAGGCGTGGGGGTCGCAGGAGGAACCCCGCGGATAATCCCCCAAAGGCCGCGTCGTGGGGAAATGGCGCGACCACTCACCGGAGAACGAAGTGTACAACACCCCCCGTTTTCGCCGCATCGGAGCCGCCTTGGCTCTCGCGATCTGCCTTCCCCCTGCGTTGGCCACCGCCCAGACAACGCCCAGCCCCAAGGACACCCTCACGGGTCTCATCACGACGACCCAGTCCGCCGCCAACCCTGAGAACCCTTTCGATTCCCTTTTTCCTCCCGGCACCAAGCTTCTCTCGGCCGACAACAAGGACGGCGAATTCACGCTGACCTTTAACGACCGGCTCGTGGCGCGACGGTGGCTTCCCGACTCTGCTGCCGAGTTGCAGGCGCTGCTGGGGAAAACCCTCACCGAGGCAGGCCTCACCCTCCGCAGTCTGAAGATCCAGATCCGCTACGGCAACGGGCCCAGCGGGAAGAACACGATTCCGCTGTCCGATCTTCTCTCCGAGCCGGACACCGTGCGTGCCCGGGCGACCGCCACGGGAGCACAGGCCAAAGCACCGCTCTCCAACCCGGTTGTCCAGCGGGTCGATTATCGCGGTCCCGAGATTACCCGGGGTCTCGCTGGTCGCAACTTCGTCATGGGGCCGAGCCACGGCATGACCTGGCATCAGGAGCATCGCTGGCAATACCAGCGCGCCCGCCTGTGGACCATCGTTGAGGACCTCTATCCGATTTCCTACGTGAATCCCTTCATCACGCCGATGCTGGAGAATGCGGGAGCGAATGTGTTCACCGTGCGCGAGCGCGACTGGCAACCGGCCGAGGTCATCGTCGACTATCCGGCGGCGGTCTCCGGTTCCTATACGATTTCCGAAGGGACGTGGAAAAGCCTACCCGGCGGCGGATGGCAGGGAGGACTCATCGCCAGTCTTCCCCCCGAGCAGGAACCTTTCCGCGAGGGGAGCACCGCCTATGCTGAGGTCGATCCTGCGGCGCCAGCAACGGTCACCTATGTTCCTTCCATTCCGCGTGCAGGTCGCTACGCGGTTTGCCTGAGCTGGGCGCAGGACCGACTCAACAGCCCGGCGGTCCCAGTGACCGTCAACCATCTCGGTGGCTCGACCAAGTTCCTCGTCAACCAGCAGGTGGCGGGAGGCACCTGGGTGTTCCTCGGGTTCTTCGAGTTCGATCCGGCGAACTCACGCGAGAAGGGAAGCGTTGTGGTGACGACGGCGGGAGCCAAGCCTTCGCAAGCGGCGGAGCAGCGCACAGCAGCCGCGCGAAAGGACGATCCCAGCGCACCGGCAATCGCCACTCGCGTCAGCATCGATGCGGTCCGATTCGGCGGTGGCATGGCGAACGGCGCCCCGGAGGGGGTAACAAGCGGACTTCCCCGCGCCTACGAAGCGGCCCGCTATTACCTGCAATACTCCGGTGCTCCCCGCGACCTTGTCTACTTGCCGGACGTCAGTGACGGGCACTTCGGTGCCGATTACAACCGCGACATTGTCGCAAAGGGCGAGTGGTCCAACTACCTGACCGGTGCCCCCTCGGGACCGAACGCGAATCGCAGCGCCGCTGGCCTCGGAGTGCCCATCGAGGCCTACCTTTCCTTCCACACAGACGCGGGGGTCGACAAGGAGGGCGTCTACGGTACGCTGATGCTGTCCTCCATTTGGGATGCAGACGGATCCGCGACCTTCCCCGATGGGCGCTCCCGACTCCTGAACCGCGACTTGGGTAACCTGATGCAGGATGAGTTGGTGCGCTCTGCCCGGGCGCTGTACACCTCCAGCTGGGAACGCCGCGCCCACGAGAACAGCAATTTCGGTGAGGCACGCCGTCCCAACGTGCCGTCGGTCATCCTCGAACTCCTCGCGCATCAGAACCTGAACGACATGAAGTATGGCCTCGATCCCCGTTTCAAGTTCGACATCAGCCGAGCCATCTACAAGTCCCTGGCGCGCTTCGTCGCCTGGCAGGACGGAGCCGAGCCGGTCATCCAACCCCTGGCGCCACTCAATTTCCGTATCGAGCAGGACGGCCAGGGCGGTGCGGTGCTCACTTGGGAGCCGCAGGACGATCCGCTGGAACCGAGCGCCACGCCCACAGGGTATGTGCTCTACTCCAGCCGCGACGGTCGCTCCTTCGACAACGGCTCCTTCGTCGCCAATTCCTCCGTGGCACTTGGTCAGCTCCCCGAAGGCGAGCTACTGGCCTTCCGCGTCACCGCGGTGAATGAAGGGGGCGAGTCTTTCCCCTCGCCAACCCTCGCCATGCGGTGGAAGAGCGGGAAGCAGCCGCTCCTGATAGTCGACGGCTTTGATCGACTCAGCGGCCCCGTTCCCGTGGAGGGTGGCGGCGTTCGCGGTCTTGATCGCTCCGTCGATCCCGGTGTGCCGTACCAATACAACTACGGCATCGTGGGTGATGTGTACGACTTCAACCCGGACTCCGAGTGGAAGAACGACCTTGAGGAAACCGGTTGGGGTGCCAGCAGCAACATGATGGAGGGACATCTGGAGAAGGGTAACACCTTCGACCACAGCGTCGGCTATGGAGCGACGTTGGGCCAGTTGGACTTTGCGTTCGATTCGACTACCTTGGGCGGGTTTTCCGCCATTGGTCGAAAGGATCTGGCGAAACATTCCGCTCTGGTTTGGATCGGAGGACGTCAGCGAACGGTGCTTCCGCCGCAGGGCATCGCCCCCGGCCACGGTGACCCCGACCGCATGAAGCCCGCCTTCTCCCTGATGAGCGATGCGCAGGCAGGCCGCCTGCTGGAATATGTCGCCGATGGAGGACGGATCCTGATGAGCGGCGCTCATGTCGGTGAGGAACTGCTCGGCGGTGGGATGGGCCCCAAGGCGCAGTTGGCTCGCGAGGTCTTTGGCGTGGAGAGCAGCACGGCTCGGGTTAAGGGATTGGCCGCGGTGGAATCGACGAAGGAGGGGGGCGTTTTCTCCGCAGTGCCCACCTTCCGCTATGGCGTGGACCTCGGTAGCCCCGTCAATCTGGAGCCAGCCGTATACCCCGTCCCCGCGGTGGACCAGTTCGAAGGAAAAGGCGAAATCTCGCTGACTTACGCGGGCGGCGGTGCAGCCGCTTCCGTCACCAGGCAGGGGATCCTGCTGGGTTTTCCCTTGGAATCAGTGCTTCCGCCCCCAACGCGGGCGGAAATGCTGAAGAGATCGATTGCACACCTGTTGGAGCGGTGATTAGATCGAAAACGAAGGGGCGCAGTGGGAAATCCGCGGCGCCACTGCAAATCTGGCTTGAGTTCGGTCCAAACATCTCGGGATAAAAGCGTTTATAGAGCGACGGTGAGCAAGAAACCTCCTGATCAAGAACGAATGACGCCGATGTCGTCTGGAAAACCCAAGCGTGTAACCATTTCGGACGTGGCCCGAGAGGCATCTGTCAGCATCGCGGCCGTGTCGCGCATCCTGAACAATTCCTACGATGGCTTCAGCGCCCGCGAGGAGACCAAGCAGCGAGTGTTCGCTGCGGTCAAGAAACTCGGCTATCGCCCGAGCCGCGCCGCGGTGCGTCTGGCCACCGGACGCCATCACGCCATCGGCCTCTGCTACCCGGTCTACGATACGCTCGAGGCCCCCATCGACACCAGTTCCCTCAGCCAGGTCTTCCGGCACTTTGACCTGATGCTGGTCCAGCACGGCATCGCCCGCTGCCTGAAGAATGAGAACATGGATCTGGTCGTCATGCCTCGCCACGCCAGCCGCTCGATCCCTGAACTCATCAATCAGGCCCAGGAAACCGTCGACGGCCTGATCTGGATCAACCCCGAGGATGACAGCGAAGGCCTTGAGAAAGCAGTCGAGTCCGGCATCAAGCTCGCCATCGTTGGCGCATCCCCCATATCGGGTGACTTCGTCAGCGTCCGCACCGAGGAGACCGCCGCGGGCCGCATGGCAATGGGCCAGCTGATCGTTTGTGGTGCCCGCCGGATTCTGGTGGTCATCCCCGAAACGCGCAAGCGCGACCAGGCGGTTCTGGAGCGCCTCGAAGGGGTCAAGAAGGCGGTCACCGACTTTACCGATCCGCGACTTGCCTACGAAGTCGCCTACGTCCCGACCGATGCCAAGAAGCTGCCCACGGCTCTGGCCCGTCAGTTCGAAAAGGGCGGCATCCCGGAAGGGATCCTGACCATGGGCGAGCAGCTTCCGCTCGCTGTGCTCCAGCACCTGCAGGCGGCAGGCATTGGTGTGCCGGACAAGGTCCGCATCGTTGGCTTCGAAGAAAACCTGACCTTTAGCCAGTCGGCGCCGCAGCTCTCCGGACTCCGCTATCCCACGGAAGAGATGTGTTATCGCGCCGCCCAGATGCTCCTTGATTTCATCAAGACCGGTACTCATCCCCGCCCCGTCTACATGACTCCCCAACTGATCGCCCGCGCCAGTTGCCGCTGAGTCGGCTCATGACAGACGACTCGCTCATCAGTCTCCGTATCACGCGGCCCGGGGCTCCGACCCGCGTCCTCCCGGTTGAATCACTCCCTGTGCGATTCGGTCGCGGAGATGACTGTGCCGTGGTGCTGGACGATGTTTCCGTCTCTCGGCGGCATGCCGAGCTCGATGGTGTGAATGGGCGTCTTTTCCTTCGCGACCTGAAGTCTCTCAACGGCGTACGGCTCAATGGCGAGCTGACGCTGGAGGGCGAGGTCGTTCCCGGCGACGTCATCAACGTCGGTGTCTACGAGATCACCGTCGTCGATACCATCGCGGAGGAATTGCTGGCACCGATCACCAGCAAGATGGCTCCACCCGTCCGTCCCGAGGGAACCGGAGCCATCCTTGAGGTCATCCGGGCCATCGACATCGACAAGGTCCTAAAGCGTGAGGAGGCGGAGGACGCCTGGGCCACGCTTGAGCATGGTGAGGACGCACGCGAGCAATACCGGCGACTGCACGAGGCCTACAGCCATCTGCTCGTCACCATGAATCTGGTATCGAGCGTCGGCAACTATTCGCACTCGCACCAGCTTGTGGTTCAGTTTACCTCGACGCTTCGGAAACTATTCCCCCTCGCGGAAAGCGTGGCCGTGATCGAGGTCCGCGACGGTGACACCAGCCCCCGCGTGGTGCATCAGGAACGCGGCAAGGATGCGGGGACCTTCGCACCATCGCAGCCGAGCCGCACGGTCCTCGACCGCGTGCTGAAGGAAATGCGCGCCATCTATGCGGTCGATGCGCGGCGCGACCCGCGCTTCCGCCACGCCGATTCCGTCTTGCAGAGTGGTGTTCGCTCCATGATGTGCGCGCCGCTGGTGGCTCGTGGCACCGTCATCGGGGCCATCTACGTCGAGAACGTCACCCAGCCCTTTTGCTACACCGCTTTCGACCTGAACCTGCTGACGGTCTTCGCCTTCCATCTGGCCATCGCCCTGGAAACCGCGGGACTGCTGGAGGAGCGCGACAAGGCCTTCGAGAAAGCAGCGAAATCGATCAAGGCGGCGAAGCAGGACAAAATTGCCCTGATCCTTCAATACTCGCAGAGCGAGAAGAAGTTCCGCGCCCTCTTCGAGCAGTCGGCGCTTGGCGCCGCCGTGATCAACTTGGTAACCGGCCGGATCGAAGAGGTGAACGACGGCCTCGTGCGGATGCTTGGCTATACGCGCCGCAAGCTTGCCGAGATGGATTTCAAGCGTCTATACGCACCCGGGGAAGCGGCGAAGGGCGACGAGTGGCTGAAGCATGTCCGGGAGAACGGGGAGGGTTCCACCAAGACCCGGCTCGGCACCAACATGGGCGAGACGATCATCGCGCTCCAGTCGTGTCGCGCGCTCCGCCTCGGCGACAGCGAGGTGATGGTCGCCTACTTCATCGACATCACGGCAAAGGAGCGCGCCGAGGAAGAGACGCTGCGCCAACTTGCCCGCGTGACGGCGCTGTCCGAACTGAGCCAGTCGCTCATGACCACCATGAACGCCGAGGCGATCCACAAGCTCCTCTTCCGCCAGGCGCGCACAGTCCTGCCTGTTGGTGGCTTTGCCATCGGCGAAATGGGAGTGGGTACCCAGCGGCTCCACGTGGCCTTCTCGGCCCGCCACACCAGCGGCGGAGAGTTCGTCTTTGGTGCGGACGGCGCGGCCATCGACTTCGATAACGAGCACGTGCTTGCCGCCGTGAAGAGCAAGGAAGCCACGCTTCATTCGCTTCCCTCCACCGGGGACACCCAACGTCTCTCCCGCGATCCGGTCCCGGACTTCGGCCATCGCTCGGCGATCGTCGTGCCCCTCGCCTCCCGCAACCTGCTGATCGGCGTCGTGCGCGCCGAAAGCCTTCCCGGGACCACCTTCGACAAGTCACACCTGGAGACGCTCCGCGCCATGGCGGCCCAGGCCGCGCTGGCCCTCAGTAACGCCCACGCCTTCGAGGCCATTCGCAAGCAGGAGGAAAACCTCCGCCAGCTCAGCCTCCAGATCATGTCCGCCCAGGAAACCGAGCGCGGGCGCATCAGCCGCGAACTCCACGACGGCGTCGGCCAGCAGCTCACTGCCATGAAGTACCTGCTGGAGGGCATCCGCAACGCCGCACGCATCAAGGATGAGGACAAGCTCCAGGCCCGCATCGGTGAGGCCCGCGAACTCGCCACGCAGATCATCCAGGACCTGCGCGCCATCAGCCTCGACCTGCGACCGACCATGCTCGACGACCTGGGCCTCCAGCCAACCCTCGAATGGTTCGTCCGCCAATATGCGGATCGCCATGGCATCGAGGTGGAGCTTGATTGCCAGCTCGCCCCCGACGACGTTCCGCAAGCCCGTGCGACCGCCGTTTATCGCATCATTCAGGAGGCCTTCGGCAACGCGGCCAAACATTCCCAAGCCACTCTCATCCGCCTCGCCGTCCGGAGCGACGACCAGCAGCTCGCCGTCGAGATTATCGACAACGGCATCGGGTTCGACGCCAGCCAGCTTCCCGAGGCCCAAAAAACCCGCGGCTGCTCGGGAATGCTCAACATGAAGGAGCGTGCCCATCTGCTCGGTGGCGACTTTGGACTTGAGACGGCACCGGGAAAAGGGACCAAGCTATCCGTGGCGATACCTATCAAGGAGATCCAATCCTGACATGGCCAACGAACGAGACATCCGCATCCTGATTGCGGATGATCACACCATAGTACGCCAGGGCCTCAAGAAACTGCTCGAAGAAGAACAGGGCATCGAAGTCGTCGGTGAGGCAACCGACGGACGCGACGCCGTGGCGAAAGCCATGGACCTGATGCCCGACATTGTCCTCATGGACTTGTCGATGCCCGGCCTCCACGGCCTCGAAGCCACGCGGCAAATCAGCAAGCGGCTCCCCAAGACCCGCGTGCTGATCCTCAGCATGCACAAGAACGAGGCCTACGTGCTCCAGTCGCTGCAAGCGGGCGGCTCCGGCTACATCCTCAAGGATTCCGCATCCGAGGAAGTCGCCACGGCCATTCGCTCCGTGTACCGCGGAGACAGCTACCTCTCGCCAAGCATCAGCCGCGTCGTCATCGAGGACTACCTCCGCCTGAGCACCCCCGGTGCCAGCGGCGCCAAGTCGCTCTACGACACCCTCACGGTGCGTGAACGGGAAATCTTCCAGCTCCTCGCTGAGGGCCTCAAGAACCAGGAGATCAGCGAGCGGCTGCACGTTTCCGTCAAGACCGTGGAAACCCACCGAGCCCACATCATGGAAAAGCTCAACCTCAACAACATCGCCGAACTAGTCAAGTACTCGATCGAGATCGGCATCGTGCAGCTTGATACGTGACCGATTGCGCGGGTGCTCGCTGTGAATCGGCGAACACCCGCGCGTCGTGTCATCCTGCTTCCTTCACCAACAACACCCCGCAATTGTCGCAGACCGGGTCGTTCAGGTACCCGCGCAGCAGACCGCGCATGGCGAAGCCCATGTGGACCTGCACGGATACGGTTGGGTCGTTGATCGTGCCCTGCTCCAGTCCGCGGTAGTATTCCTCCGGCGTCATCTCGTGCTTGCGGGCGCCGTAGCCGCTCGGCATCCCGACCTTCACCTGTCCCGCCAGTCTGAGATGAGCAACCACCGCGTCCAGTGCCGCATAGATCCCCCGCGCCACGCCCCGTCCACGATAGTCGGGATGGGTTCCGATATCCGCTCCATAGAGCCATCTTCCTCGCGGGTCGTGCGAGGTCAGGAAGCCCCCCTGGATCACGTCGGCGAAGGCGTGGTTCGGGTGGTCAAAGTCGAAGTCGAGTCGGATGTTGCTCGTCATGCCGATGACCCGGTCGCCGTCGAGCACCACGAACTGACCTTCCGGAAACAGCTCCAGATGCTTGCGATAGTGGACCGCGCGGAAACGCTCCTCCGGGGCCAGCGTGGGAAAAACCGTATCCTGCAGTTGCTGTAGCTGCTCGGCGTGCTCGGGGCGGGTGTTTGTGACGACCAACCCGCCTTTCAGTTCGGCGCGATACTGAAACATGTGATTGCCCATTTCAGCGGGGGAGTTCCGGCGGGTCGTTGGGGAAGGTGATCGCCGCCAGCAAGGCGCGGCCGTAGTCACGCCACAGTTCCTCCGGAGGGCGGTCGCCCGCGCCGCGCGGGAATTCAAGGGTGATGATCGGGATGCCGAGCTCCTCGCCCGCGTAGGAACCGAGCGACCCTGCGCGGCTGCCGAGACGCTCGACCGGCAGGTCCGTGAAGCGCCCCATGTGGCGCGCCAGTTCCTCACCCGGACCGTCCCAGTCGATGACCTTCAGCGGCTCGTGCATGCTGACGATGCGCGAGGGCTTGTATTCTTCCAGCACCTGCTTGATGACGCGCGACTCCGGTTCCGAAAGCGGAGTGTCACCGGAGCGGCGGTTCTCGCGGCGATTGGCCGCCTCGAAGTTCCGATTCAGGTCCACGCCATTGGCGTTGAACCGGCGGTCATCCGCATATCCATCGGGGTTTACCACGGGCAGCACGACCACGCGCTTGCCCGCCATTATCTCTGGATGCTGGTCTAGGAACAACATCAGATCCCGGCAGAGCGGCGTCCCGGCGTTCTCATTGCCGTGAATCGTCGCCATGATGAGGACGACTTCAGACCCTGTGCCCAGGTCGTATAGCGGGATGGGGCGCCCGCCGACCGACTGACCAACCTCGGTGGCGGCGGGGAGGCCTGCTCCCTTCCAAGTGGGCGTGGCGGCGCAGGAAGCGAGCAGCAGGGCCGTCATGGCCAGCGGCGCGAATCGAAGAAGCATGAAGTCGGACTCCCCAAAACGAATGCGGCAGCAGGCCCACAATCAGCTTTGCCAGCAATGGGAAAGGTGGACGGTACGAGGACGTGGAGGTTACGGCAGGGGAGCCACGAGTTCACTCAGCGCCCTTGCCGTGGCGGCAAGGGCGAGCGGTCTCCCTATCGATCCAGCGAATCGATGTTCTCCAGTGCCACAGCTATTGCATCCCTCCCGGGACTGAGTACCGCGGAAGGAAATCCGAAGCCTCGAGGTACCGTGCCAAGGACTGGGCACCGCACCGGGACGAAGCTCGGACGGGAACCAGCTCAGGATGCCCCCCAACAACAACGCGAGCGGTTTAGGGAAACGCCGGCGACCGACGCTCCAAGCGGTGACACATTGCCTTGCGTTCCGAAAGGGCCCCCTCCTATAACCGCCCCCGGTTTTGCCCCGTCAAAGCCGCCGTGACGATGGTTTGTTGCCGCGAAGTCCCCGAAAGACACCACGGCAAGATCGTCAATTTTGCATTCAACAAATCCCGATGGATGGCCGCCATGTCGTCAACGAAGGACGCTCCCGCGAAAGGTAAGACCGCAAAAGGCAAGGCGAAGTTGCCTGCCAGCCTGACGCCGGAAAAGCTGAAGGAAATGTTCTACGAGATGTTGCTGATCCGCCGCTTCGAAGAGAAGGTCGGCCAGCAATACCAGATGAAGAAGTTCTCCGGCTTCTGTCACTTGTACATCGGCCAGGAAGCGGTCGCCGTCGGCACCATCGGCGCCATCGCCAAGGGCAAGGACTACATCTTCACGACTTACCGTGACCACGCCCACGCGCTGCTGCTCGGCGTCACCCCCGGCCAGATCATGGCCGAGCTCTTCATGCGCGCCGATGGCTGCTCGAAAGGCAAGGGCGGCTCGATGCACATGTACAACGGCCAGATGCGCTTCATGGGCGGTAACGGCATTGTCGGCGGTCACACCCCCCTCGCTACCGGCGCGGCCTTCGCCAGCAAGTACCGCAAGGAAGGCGCCGTCGCCGTCACCTACATGGGCGACGCCGCCATGAATCAGGGCACCTTCCACGAGTCCCTCAACATGGCCGGGCTCTGGAAGCTCCCCGCCATCTACATCGTCGAAAACAACATCTACGGCATGGGCACCTCGGTGGTTCGCTCCTGCGCCGAGCCCGAGCTCTACAAGCGCACCGAGGGTCCCTATCGGATCCCCGGCTTCCGCGTGAACGGCATGGACGTCATCGAAGTCTACAACGCCATGGAGATGGCGCTTGAGAAGGCCCGCAACTTCCAGCCCGTCTTCCTCGAAATGGTCACCTACCGCTATCGCGGCCACTCCATGTCCGACCCCGCCACCACCTATCGCAACAAGGACGAGGTGGGCGAGTGGCAGCTCAAGGACCCGATGGATCGCCTCAAGGCGGACTTCCCGGACATCATCACGGAGAACTTCGTGAAGGAGAGCGAGGCCAAGATCAAGGACGTCGTCGCCGACTCCATCGCCTTCGCCGAAAACTCCCCCTATCCGGACCAGTCGGAAGTCTGGACCCACGTCTACGCCGACTGCGTGGGCTACCCCAAGCCCGACGTGAATCCCAACAAGCTCGCTTTCCCGTACCACGAGTACCCGTGATTCGGGTCCTCGCGGACGTCCCCCTGATCTGCTGAATACACCCTTACCACACCAGCACTTTCGAGAGACAAAAGATGGCATTGATTACCTTCCGGGAAGCGTTGAACCAGGCCCTCGCCGAGGAAATGGAACGCGACGACCAAGTATTCCTCATGGGCGAGGAAGTGGGACTTTTCAACGGCGCCTACAAGGTGAGCGCCGGCCTCATGGAGCGCTTTGGCGAGCACCGCGTCATCGACTCCCCGATCACTGAAAACAGCTTCGTTGGCCTTGGCATCGGCGCCGCCAATGTCGGCATGCGCGCCGTCATCGAGGTCATGACCTTCAATTTCGCCACGCTGGCCCTCGACCAGATGATGAACAACGCGGCGAAGCTCCGTTACATGTCCGGCGGCCAGTTCGCCTGCCCGATGGTCCTTCGCGGACCGAACGGCGCTGGTGGCTCCCTCGCCGCCCAGCACAGCCAGGCGCTCGAGCAGCAGTTCGTCCACATCCCGGGCCTCAAGGTTGTCATGCCTTCGACCCCGGCGGACGCCAAGGCACTCCTCAAGGCCGCGATTCGGGACCCAGATCCGGTCGTGTTCATGGAGAGCGAAAAGCTTTACAACTACAAGGGCGAGGTGCCCGAAGGCGAGCACATCCTCCCCATCGGCGTCGGCGAAGTGAAGCACACCGGCTCCGACGTCACCATCGTGACCTACGGCCGCATGTACACCCACGCGGTTCTCCCCGCCATCGAGCGTCTCGAAGCCGAAGAGGGCATCAGCGTGGAAGTTGTCGACCCGCGGACGCTGCGTCCGCTCGACCTCGACACGATTCTCAAGTCCGTCGCCAAGACCAACCGCATGGTCCTCGTCGAAGAATGCTGGCCCCAGGCCAGCGTCGGCGCCTGGATCTGCGAACAGGTCTACGCCAAGGGCTTCGATCTTCTCGATTCCCCGATCGAGCGACTCAGCCACCTCGACGTGCCGATGCCCTACGCCCGCAACCTGGAGGACGAGGTCATCCCGTCCGCCGACGGTGTGGTCGAGGCCGTCAAGAAGGTCTGCTACAAGCGATAAGCCCCGGCGTCCTGCGTCGGATCATCCCCTGCCCATAATCCAATTCAAAGAGGCGCTTTCATGGCCACAGCAGTAACCCTCTTGCAGCTTTCCCCCACGATGACCGAGGGAACGGTCGTTAAGTGGCTCGTCAAGGAAGGCGACGTCGTCAGCAGCGGAACCCCCATTGCGGAAATCGAGACCGACAAGGCCGTCATGGAGCAGGAAAGCTTCGAGGACGGCACCGTCCTGAAGGTCCTCGTGAAGGAAGGCGTGAAGGTTGCCGTCGGTTCGCTCCTGATGGTGACGGGCGAGAAGGGCGAAGACATCTCCGGCCTCGTTGGCGGCGATGGCAAAGCTGCTCCCGCCAAGTCTGCCGCTCCCGCCGCGGCCCCGGCGGCCTCTGCTCCCGCTCCCGCCGCAGCCGCCCCGGCCCCCGACGTTGTGGGACCGCCCTCCATTGATCGCGTTGTTGCGTCGCCCCTGGCCCGCAAGATGGCCAAGGACGCGGGACTCGATTTGGCCGCCGTCAGCGGCACCGGCCCCAACGGCCGCGTGATCCGTCGCGACATCGAGACGGTCCTCACCGCTCCTGCTGCCTCCAAGCCTGCCGCCTCCGCACCGGCCGCCACCCTCCCCGCCGTCGTGGCCGAGGCCGAGCGCGTTGCCCTCTCAGGAATGCGCCAGACCATCGCCCGCCGCCTAGTCGAGTCCAAGACCACGATCCCGCACTTCCAGCTTACCATCGACGTCCGCGGCGAGCGTCTCCTCGACGCCGTGGCCCGCATCAAGCAGTCCCACCCCGACGCCAAGGTTACCGTCACCCACTTCCTCATCAAGGCAATGGGTGCCATCGCCATGCGTCACAAGGCCATCCGCACCCAGTGGGCCGGCGACGCCGTCCAGATCGTTCCCGGCGCAAGCATCAGCGTGGCGGTGGCGATCGAGGAAGGTCTCGTGACCCCCGTCATCCGTGACGTCCAGACCAAGGGCGTCCTCAAGATCGCGGAAGAACTCCGTGAACTCGCGGGCAAGGCTCGTGAGCGCAAGCTCTCCGCCGCCGACATGAGCGGTGGCGTCCAGACCATCAGCAACCTCGGCATGTTCGGCATTCATCAGTTCAACGCCATCGTCAACCCGCCCGAGTCCTCCATCCTCGCCGTCGGCGCCATGGAAGACCGCCCCGTCGTCGAGAGCGGCTCCATCGTCCCCGGCAAGGTCATGACGATCACCATGAGCGCCGATCACCGCATCATCGACGGCGCGGTCGGGGCTGCCTATCTTCAGGACCTGAAGAAGGCCCTCGAAGACCCCCTTCTCATGCTGCTGTAATCCCCGTCTTTCCCATCACAACGCCCCCGCCGATCCCCGGCGGGGGTTTTCTTTTGCCCCCTTGCGACAAACCGTCACGCCCAGCTGCACCGCTGTATTTGATGGACTTGCCGCACCAACCGCGCTCGGGGTTTCGCCCATGCCCATCTCAGGCAGCGCCCTCGCGGGCTCTCATCCCTTAAGCGTTTTAACCGACCGAGCCCCCTCCGTAAACCCCGCCGCGTTCGAAAAAGTTCCGCCAAGAGTTGACTGGCCCCTAAATCGCAATGAAACCTGTTGCGACTTTCCGCGAAAGGCACATATGATGACTGTTGCGTATCCAATCTCCATCGAGGCCCTCAGAAAAAAGAAGGGACCCAACATGAACGAGCGTGCCCGAGTACTCGCCGTGGACGATCAGGAGGACATTCTGGACCTGATCCAGATGACCTTGGATCCCCATTATGACGTGGCAACCCTGACCAATCCCGTCGACCTCTTTGAGGTCATGGAAATGTTTGAGCCCGATTTGCTCATCCTCGACGTGATGATGCCGCGCGTCACCGGCTTCCAGCTGACGGAGCTGCTGCGCAAAGGGAACCATCGGAACATCCCCATCATCATCCTCTCCGCCAAGAGCACGGCGGGGGAGATCAAGCATGGCTACAAGGTCGGCGCGACCCTGTACCTAACCAAGCCCTTCCAGCCAGAACGTCTTGTGAAGAATGTGCAGACCCAGTTCCAGCTCACCCCGCCGATGTTGCGCAAGCGCCTCTCCAATGAGGAGGTCGGTCATCAGGCCGAGCAGAAGCAGTCCTTCCGCAAAGGCTACCTCAAGCTGAGCAAGGCTTTCGAGCGCAAGGATCCGATGATCGACATTCGCAAGCGTCTTGTGGCGAAGATGACCAAGGACCACAGCGAGATCGACCCGACCTTCGGAAAAAACAACAACACCTAAGCCCGCCCGAGCATCCGTCTGACCACCTCTTCGATGACGGCCCGAACCTCGGGATCGTCGGCGCGCCTCTCCTTCGGAGGGGCGTTTTGCTTGCCTGAATTCGTTCGGTACTGGAGGCGTGGCGGCAGCTTGGGCGAGTCCTCAATCGGTCCCGGGTGCGGCACATAGGGGGGGAACACCACCTCCGGGCCGCCGGGAACCACGCCGGGGGAGCACGGTCCGCAGTCAACCGAACGCTTGTCGGCGATGCCAAGTCGCTGCTTCAGCTTCAGCAACTCCTCGATCCCCTTCATGTTGATCGTCTGCCAATCGCCCAATTGACCGGCCAGCAATAGGATACGGCAGTACTGGTCCAACGTCTCCATCTTGTAGTAGGCGTCGAAGGGATCCTGGCCGATAGCCACGGCACCGTGATTCGTCAGCAGGAAACAATCGTGATGATGCACCCAGGGGGCAATGGTCCGCGCGAACTCCCAGGTCCCCGTCGTCTCGTAGGGCGCCATCGGGATCTCGCCGATGAAGAGGTCGACTTCCTGAAGAACGCACTTCGGGAGGTCGCGCTTCGCCACGGTGAAGGCGGTCGCATGCGGCGGGTGCACGTGAACGACCGAGTGAACGTCGGGACGGTTCCGATAAATGAAGAGGTGGATGCGGACTTCGCTGGTACCCTTCCGGCTCCCTGCGACGTGGTTGCCATCCAGGTCGACAATGACCATGTCCTCGGGCTTCATGAATCCCTTGGATATCAACGTCGGCGTGCAAAGGACCCGATCCTCCGAAAGGCGGAAGGAAAAATTGCCGTCATTCGAGGCGACGAAACCTCGCTGCCACACGCGTCGTCCGACTTCGCAAAGGGCCTCCGCGACGTCCTTTGGGTCCACCATGATTACGCCATCTCCAAGGTCAACTGGCGGGATTCAAGAGCAGCCCCGGGAAAAGCCCAACCCCAGATTACGCCGACCACGCAGATTATTTCGACACGGGAAGGCGCACCGAAACGTGACAAATGCTGCTGTCCGCGTCGACCTACGTCGAAAGCCATTAGAACGGCGTCACGTTCTCGCTATCCTGACTCTCGGGACCAGCGAACTCGAGCTGCACCAGGCCGTCGCCGTTGGCGTCCACATAGATGGGACCGCTGAACGCCATAGTGACCTGTCCCTGGGTGATGTTGGGGGCGGCGCTCGGGAGCGCATTCACCACGTGGGGATTGACCGGATCCTGGAGGAGAGCCGGGTCACCTTCGACCACCACCTGAATCACTGAGTCGCCCGCCACGCGGATCGGGAATTCGGAGTCCTCTTCCTTGCCACTGGTCGGCCACGCCAGGCCGGCGCGGGCGTCCACGGCGCCGGTCGGGATGATGAAGCGCCGTGCAAACGAACCGTTCACGTTCACGGAGACGCTCGAAACATTGGCCCAGTTCGGCGTGTAGACCTTCAGCTTCATGGTCACAGAGCCATCCTTGGCCTTTACCGTCGAGCCGATTGGCTGGCCGTCGACAGTCAGTTCCATGAAGGGACCATTCGTCACGATGACGCGCCCTTCGCGGATGCCCTTGGTCAGCTCCTTCAGGTCGAAGCGACGCGGATCGGACTGGCTGGAGGGGATGTAGATGCGCGGGTAGCCGGGCTCCTGATTCCAGGTCCCCGCGGAAAGCGAGTGCCCGATCGGCGTGAGGCGGTAGCCGGAGAAAAGGAGCTGCATCCAGATACCGTAGGCCTGGCCCGTGAGCCCCTGGTTCTTCCCTTCCCAGACAGCGAAGGCGTCGACGTCCGCATAGAAATCCGACTTGGGAAGCACGGGGTTGCGCAGGTCCGTTCCCTGGACGGCCAACATCCCGATGGAGGGAACAAGGGGGCGGTTGGCGAGGATGATTCCCTCCGGACAGAGAGCGCGGAGGCGCTCGACCGCTTCCTTGGGCGAGTTGGAACCGAGGATCGCCTTCATGTCCTCGGCCTGGCCCTTGTTGCAGAGCTCGATCGGGAACAGGGTCAGGTCACCGGAGGGACGGTCCGCGGTGCTGGTGAGCCGGAAGCCGGCAGAGGCGCGGAGGCGGGACGAAAGCCCCTGCTTCTCGATCTCCGGCTGAAGGAAGGTGGCTTTCTCCGGGTTGGCGGTCACGATCCAGTCGAGGCCCTCGGCGGCGGCGCTGACGACGCGCTCCTTGGCGGAGGTACGCGAGCGGGATGAGTCATCGGTCAACTCGCCCAGGTCGGCGGAAATCCAGCCGTCGGTGGGGAAGGCGCGGGACATCTCGAAGCGCGCCGTTTCGGTCACGCGCGAGCGGATGCGAAGGCGCTGCTCCTCCATGTGGTACTCGTTGCCGCAGGAAGCCACCACGCGGTAGTTGCCCGGCGGGACGTTGATCTCGCCCTTGCCCGTGCCTGTATAGACAACGTTTGCCGCGGCCAGTTCGCCCGGCACGCCAAGCTCCGGCGCGTTGGTACCGCGCAGCGGCACGAAGGAGATCTTGCCGGGGATCGGCTTGCCGGTCTGCTTGTCGATGATCTCATAGACGACGCCCGAGGCACGCGATACGGCGTGGTCCAGCGGGCTGATTTTCTCGGCGCGGATCGGGATCGAAAGGTTGGACGGCTCGTGGTCGCGGGCGCTGTCGGCGGAGGCCGCCACGTAGTCGCCCGAGGGGAGGCTCACCTGGAACTGTCCGGCCCCATCGGTCGTTGTATAGATGTAGGGAGTCAGGATATAGCTGCGGTCGAGGTCGTGGCGCTTGACCGCCGTAATGCGGACCTCCGAGTTGGGGACGAAGGCGGACTCGGCGACCTTGCCATCGGGCAGTTCGACGCGTTCCTGCACGCGGCCCACCATCACGCCCCAATCCTTGCTCTCGCGCCCTTGGACGATGAAGCTGAAGAGGGCACCGGGATCGCGTTGTCCATTGAGGATCCAGCGTGCATAGCTGGTCGACTCACCCGGCTTGAGCTTCACATTGCGCTTGTATATCAGCAGGCTCGTGGTCGGGTCGTGCTTGATCTCCATGACCCCTTCCTTCGGCGCCACCAGGATCACCGAATCGTATAGACGGGCGAAGACGAACTCCGCCTTCGACACGGTGGCGGAACCGACGACCCAGCCCTTGGAAGGAAGGAACGTCCCCATGCCGCCCCAGGCCACGATGTCGCCGAGCGTGGGGAGCGTGACCTCCTGGTCGGAGTCATTAGTGATCGTGGTCGTGGCCAGGACGCCGGGCCAGGCCTTCTTCATTTCGTAGTAGGTGTCAACCGCGACGCCATCGCGCGTGATGTCGCGCCCCAGCGTGGTGACGCTGGCCGAACCATCCACGGGGTTGGTCGTATAGTCGATCGCCGTCACGTAGGTGGTGCGCGCCAGGGTAGCACCGACCGTCGGCTGGATGAGCTGGAAGTTCTCCGGGTCGGACGGCTTCGTGAACACGTCGATGACCGTGCCGTTGCGCGCCGAATCCGAGTCGCCTGGCGCGTCAGGAACGGCGCCAAAGACGAACGACGTCTGGGCATTCGAAAGCATGATATCGTTGAAGCTGGCGTGGGCCCAGAACCCCTCGGGGACTTCCTCCAGATCACGAAGCACGCGGACGGACACCGGCGGGAGCGCAGTCGACGCGGTCGTCTGCTGGACGACCTGAAGCTGCTGCTCGGGCGGGGGGTCTTGGGCTGCCACCGGAGAGAGCGCGGCCAGCAGGGCCGCCGCAACGAGTGAAAACGAATGGGAAGGGTACATTGACTCTGGCAGGGGTCCGTTCGAGGATTCGCAAAGGTGCCGCTGGAACTGGCATCCGAGTAGACTGGAACTCGCCATGATGCGTTTGGTTTGCGCCGCCGCGCAAGGCGTGAATCCTGCCTGTCCCAAGGCGTCAGGACGGTACGCAGCACACCGAAATCGCCGCAATCCGTAACTGTCACCTCAGGCAGTCCCCCCTCAAGGTCCATCAATGCCCCCAGCCGTCCCAAAACCGGACAAGGAAACCCAGAAGATTCAACAGATGTTTACGGGTATTGCCCGCCGCTACGACCTGTTGAACCATGTGCTCAGCGGTTGGACCGACGTGGCATGGCGTCGCTGGGCCGCCGATGCGGCCCTGGAGGACGATCCCACGGACATCCTAGACGTGGCCTGCGGAACCGGTGACCTGGCCATCCAGATCAGCCGCCTGGCCAAGGACGACGCCACCATCGTCGGCAGCGACTTCACCGGCGCCATGCTCCGCCTCGCCGGTCCCAAGTCCCGGCGCCTCGCCCGCCACCAGATCACCTGGATCGAGGGCGACGGACTTCACCTACCCTTCGCCGATGCCAGCTTTGACGCTGTCACGATCGCCTTCGGTTTGCGAAACATGGAGTCCTGGGAAGGGGGCCTGCGCGAGATGGCGCGGGTGCTCCGACCGGGCGGACGACTGGTTTGTCTCGAGTTCAGCCAACCGGAGAACTGGCTCATCAAGACCCTGTTCCTGCCCTACTTCGTCCATGTGCTCCCGCGAATTGCCGGCCTGCTCTCCGAAGGGACCGCTTACCGCTACCTTTCCGCCAGCGTCATGCACTTCCCGGGGCGCTTTGCCTTGGCACGGATGATGAAGCAGAATGGCTACTCGCGGGTGCAGCATTGCGCGCTCACCTACGGGATCGCTGCCATCCATATCGGGATCAAGTGATGGAAAACACCGGTCGGCACATCGTGGTGGGCATCAGTGGCGCCAGCGGCGTGCGCTATGGCATCCGCTTCGTCGAGACACTGGTCCGCGGCGGCTGGACTGTTCACCTGATGGTGACCAACAGCGGTTGGCGGGTCATGCAGGAGGAGGAAAAGCTAGCCGTCGGATCGCGGAGCCCCCTGACCGACTGGCTCCGTATCACGGAGGAACAGGCCATCAAGCAGGTTGTCGTGTATAATATCCGTGACATCGCCGCGCGTCCCGCCAGCGGTACCTTCAAGGCCACTGCTATGGTCGTGATCCCCGCCAGCATGAAGACGTGCGCGGCCATTGCCCACGGCTACTCCGACGATCTCCTTAGCCGCTGCGCCGACGTCTTCCTGAAGGAGCGCCGCCCCCTCGCCATCGTCCCCCGCGAAACTCCCCTCGGCCTCATTCACCTGCGCAACCTGACGACGCTTGCCGAAGCCGGTGCCCACATCATCCCCGCCATGCCCGGCTTCTATTGTCAGCCCCAGACCATCGACGACCTGCTCGACTTCATGGTCATGAAGGTGCTCAACGTGCTCGGAATCGAGCACGACCTGAAGCTCAGCTGGGAAGGCCCGTCGGCCCCCTCGTCCACCTAACCAGCGCTCCTGCAAGATTGACTGCCCGTGGACCGGGCGGATGACGAACTCTGTTGAGTCGCCGGGTGGGGAGCACCCATGCTGGTTTCATGAATGATTCCCCCGAGGCCTCCACAATCACCGTCCGTCGCCTGCTCGACGAGGGCTCCATCCGTGTGCTGTTCATGCCGGTGATCGACGTCATCACCGGCGCCGTGTTCGGCTTCGAGCTGGTCTCGAGGGGTCGGGGAGAGCTGGAGTACCCGGCCCAGCTCTTTCCCGCCGCCTCCGCTGAGGGTTTATCGGAGGAACTCGACGAGGTCTGTCGCGGCGCGGCACTCCGAGCTGTAGCTATGTTGCCGCGTGACCAGCGGGTACGGTGGAAGTTCTTCGTGAACACGGCGCTGCGGGCATTTCTGCGGAGCGAGTTTCGCGCGGCCTTCGAGCCGGCCCATCTGGCTGAGCGTGGCATCCCGCCCGACTCGATCATCATCGAGCTGACCGACAAGGAATCGCTGCAGGACGTGGATGCGTTCGAGGCGGCTGCGCGCGACGCCGCACGACGTGGGATCCGCCTGGCGCTGGATGACTTCGGTTCCCAGCAGTCGGGGCTCATGCAGCTCGTGGCGGCCACGCCCCAGTTCATCAAGCTGGACCGGCGGCTGGTTTCGCGCCTCGGTGAGAGCGGCTATCGCCAATTGCTGATCCGCAATCTGGTGCAGTTCGCCTCCAACGTGGACACCCGGGTGGTGGCCGAAGGAGTCGAGACGATTCAGGACGTGGATGCCCTGCTTCGCATCGGCGTGCGGTACATGCAGGGCTACCTTTTCCGCGAGCCGCAGCCCACGCCCGAGCTGCCTCCGGCCGATGTGATGGCCCGTTGCCGCGCCCGCGTGCAGCGCTACCTCCAGCCGTCGGGGCACCGTGAGGAAGCGGTCGGGCTGCTTGTGGCCCAGCCGCCCGTATTCCGCTCGGGAGAGCAGAAGATCCAGGCCATGGATGAGTTTTTTCTCTCGAACGCCCAATGCGACCACGTCGTCATCGTGAAGGCCGAGCGCCCCGTGGGCCTGCTCACGCGCCAGTCCTTCTACGCCAGCCTTGCCGGCTCCGGCGCGATGGAGATGCTGGGCGACCGATCCATCGATGCGGTGGCGGACCCCAGCCCCCAGATCGTCGAGGCGACGACCGGGATCCTTCTGGCGGCCCGCATCGCCATGAACCGACTCCCCGATCACTTCCACGACCCGATCCTGCTGGTGGACGGCATCGGCGGATTTGCCGGGTCCGTCTCGATTCGGGCACTCATGGCGCGTACCCTGGACCTTGAGGTCCAGCGCGCTCGCGACACGAATCCGCTATCCGGTTTGCCCGGAAACCGGGTCATCGAGCAGTGGATCGCCGAGGCCTATGCACTGGAGGATCCCGCCATCGTCTACGTGGATCTGGATCGCTTCAAGGAATACAACGACACCTTCGGCTTCATGCGCGGTGACGACCTGATTCGCTTCACGGCGCGCCAACTGACCACGCATCTCGGCGCCGACGGCGAGGACGTGATGGTGGGTCACGTTGGGGGCGATGACTTCGTGGTGGTCAGCCGCCATCCCATTCCCGTTTCGCGCCTGGATGCCCTTTGTCGTGCCTTTGACGAGGGACGGAGCGCCTTCTTCGAACCCGATCACCTAGACCGTGGTCACTTCCCAGCCAAGGATCGCACCGGAGCCACGGTGGAGACCCCCTTGATCACTTTGTCGGCGGCCCTCATTCCGAACCTGCGCCTCCCCGGCGCGCGCCGCGTCAGCGACCTTTCCCCCCGTGCGGCAAGACTCAAGGGATTGGCCAAGCTGGCGGCGCTTGATCGCCGCCGCAGTGTGTGGGTAGAGGAAAGTCCGTTGCTTTGAGGGCGGTCAGAGGGCCGCGATGCGGAGGGCGAGTCGCTCGGCCAGTT
Source organism: bacterium (assembly GCA_016125005.1). Lineage (GTDB taxonomy): Bacteria > Sumerlaeota > Sumerlaeia > SLMS01 > SLMS01 > WGMQ01. The sequence goes on from WGMQ01000023.1 coordinate 73,221, forward strand.
CGGAGATGACACGCATGCGGGTTGGATTGCGATGCGCCCGCATGTCCGACTCAACGAACGCCCGTCCGTCGTCCGAATTCTCGCAGGCCATCTCGACGGCCATTTCCAGCAGCCGTTCGTTCCCGATTCCCTTGAAGACAAGGGCTGAAAGATCGCCGCGGTTGGGGCGCACGGTGAGGCGGTGGCTGGGGAATCCCGCAGCGTCAAAATCCGCCGTTGCCAGGTCCGCCGCAGTCAGGACCCACGAGCCATAGCTTGTCGGAGCACCGCGCCGCTCCTCCATCAGCTCGACCTTGCGGTCCGCGTCGATGAAGAGCAGCACCTCATGCCCCTCGTACCCGCCGCCGCTCCGGGCAACGCACTCGCCCTCGCTCGCCAAGCCGATGGTCAGGCCGGTCGTAGCCATGCCCTCCAGCGCCTTCCGACGGGCGGTCTCAATCAGATCCCCGCCGCGGGGGACCTCCGCCGTGAAGGTACCGAACCGGTCCGTGTTCATGTATTCGGGAACGACCACATGAAGGCGCAAATGCGAGCGGAACGGCTGGCAAATGACGCTCTCTTTCCCATGCATGGTGGCCAGCACCGCGCGGGAGCCCGCATACAAGTCGGAAAGTGTATGAGAATTCATCGTGCGCCGGGTCCATCATTTTGCCGATGACTTCAGATACGAAAGTGCAATCCGGTTTACAATGGAAAATTGAGGCTTGCGCAGTGATGATTTGAGGGAGTGGCGGTTGGAGTGGGATTCGAACCCACGTTACCGTTACCGGTAAACACGCTTTCGAGGCGTGCGCCTTCAACCACTCGGCCATCCAACCGCTTTGCCTGAAACGGATGCGTTCCAGAGCGGATGAAAAAGCTGCTTGGACAGCCCCCGACGGTCAAAGGAAATCTCACCGCCGATTGCGAGGGAATACAAATGTCCCTCACAACGGCGAATCGGTCCGGTGGGTCTAGGCCTGACGCTCCAGATGCTTCTCGCCGATCTGCTCGGCGATCTCCAAGTGATGATCCGTGTGCACCCGAAGAAACCGAACCCACTCGGCGCAGTTGAATGCTCCCAGTACCGGATGCGGCCAGCGCCCCTTGACGTCATAGAGATAGCGCGCCCGCTCCACGGCCACTTGCAGTTGCTTGTCCACCGTCTTCAGCAACTCCTCCACCTCGGCCCGCGTGGTTTCCGGCGGGGAAATGTACGGTTCCGGAGAGCGTCCCCTTCCGCGGGGGATCCGCCCAAAGAGCAGCACCGCGTAACCCCTTCCCGTGGGGCGCCCGGATCTCAGGATCTCCGGCGATTCGTCTGCGTAAAGAACTTCGATGCGTTCGAGCACCGCCCGCACAACGAGGGCCGCGTGATGCACCTGCTGCACGGGAGACCAGAGCGACAGGTCTTCCTCGACCGTGTACAGCCTCGGTTCGGGCCAAGCCAGGATCCCCCGGATTGTGCCGATGTCTTCCGCCAGCTTTTTCAGTTCTCGTTCGATCAGGATCGGGATCATGGGGAGACTCAACCACAGGGGCCTTTGCGCGTAAAGGGGGACGACGATCTGTCCTGGATCGTTGGACTGGTCAATCCTGCCAAGCGCCGCTTGCGTCACTCATGCCAGTCCGGTCTCTTGGCCTTCAGAGGCCTCGGATACCAAGCATGACAACGGCGTTGCGCAACGGACTGGTTTTCCTGGCGGGGCTTGATCTCCGCCGCAGGCTGCTACTCGTCCCGTTCCTGATGCTGCTGCTCCTGATGCAGCCGTTTGGCCGCGGGCGCATCTTTCCCGGTGATTCAGGCGGCCTGTTGGCGCCGCTGACCGCCGATAGCGGGCATCCGTCCCTGTCACGATACAGCCCGGGGCTGGATTTCTACAGCATCTATGATGCAGGCGCGCGGTTCGTGAGCGGCGCGAATGTCTATGCGCCAGCGCAGATCCAGCGCGCTCCCTACGCGACGCTGTTCCGCTATCCGCCGGTTACGATATTGTGGCTTGCCGTCCCCCTCAGCCTACCGCCTCCCAAGGTGGCCTTCATTCTTTGGGTGGGATTCCTGTCGTCCCTGCTGCTGGTGAACTTCGTGGCCTGTGTCGGCGTCAGGCCCGACCTGCTATGGACCTGGGCGTTCCTGTGGTTGGCGTGGGCGCCAACGATTGGGGAACTGCACATGGGGCAGTTCTCCCTCCTGCTCGGTTCGCTCCTGCTGTGGGGACTTCTTCCGGTGGTGGGAGGCGGTCCGGGGAGTGCCGCCGGATGGGTACTGGCATCTCTCCTGAAGATCTATCCGATCCTCATGGCGCCGCTGATGCTCGCGAAGGGACGCCAGATGGCTGTTTTTCTCGCCGTGGGGTTGCTTGTCGGTGGCGCCGCTGCGTGGAAGCTCGCCCGCCCGGCGGACCAGGCGGCGCCGCTGGCCATCGACCAAGTGATCCGCGCCGGTTCGCAGCCCTACGCCGGCGCGCAGGGCCCGCAGGAAACCGTCGCGGCGCTGGCTTGGCTGGCGAGCGGCAACTCGCTCTCTAAAGCCGCCGAGCCTTCGGGCCTCGGCTGGGTTTTCCCGGCGTGCCTGGCGCTGGCCGGTGGGTTTGTGCTGCTGTGCGCGGCGGCGTGGTGGCGTGAGCGACTTGCGCCGTCGCCGGCACTCTTCGGGCTCTTCTGGGTCGCCTGGTTCTTCTGCTTCAAGGACACCTGGGATCACCATTACATGATCGTGCAGTCCCTGCTGGCGTTCCTGCTATTGACCGGAACCATCAGCTGGCGCGCGGCGGCGGCGGTCTGGCTTTGCTGCGGCGCCCCGAGCGCCTGGCTGCTCTGGTATCGCCTGGATTGGGAGCCGCTTGGATTGATCTACTTCACGCAGCGCAGCGCCGGAGTCGTCCTCCTGGCGGTGCTGCTCACCGGTCGCATCTTCTGCTCCGCAAAGGTTCCTGTCCACTCATGAATCTGCGCCATGCCTCCAACCGCCAGCTATTGCTGATGCTACTCCTGGTGGCAGCGTTGGTGCGGCTCGGCAACGTCTGGTTCATCCACGAGTCGCCCGTCTTCCTTACGGCCACGTCTGACGAGGCGGAGCACTTCCACCTGGCCTCGGTGCTGGCGTCGGGCGACTGGCTTGGCCGGAGCATGGGCTCCTACCATCGCCCCCAGCTCTTTGCGCATGTCTGTGCGCTGATCTTTGCGGCGCTCGGCACCAACTTCCTGTGGGTGCATGTCCTGAACCTGGTGGCCGACCTCGCATCCATCCCCGCGTGGTTCGGCCTCGCACGCCGTGCCATGCCGCGCGGGGCCGCGTTCATCGGCACACTTGCGATTTGTCTATACAGGCCACTGGTGCATTTCTCCGGTACCGGTTACATGGAGACTTTTGCGATCTCCTTGTTTGCCTGGCAGCTATACCTTCTGGTGCGTTATGCGGAGACCGTGATTTCCCGGCGAAACGCCTGGTTGCTGGCCGGAGGTGCAGGCCTGATGGCAGGGCTTGGCGTCATGTGTCGCCCGACGGCGATCCTCCTCTATCCGGTGCTCGGCATGTTGGTCTGGTGGGCTGCGGCACGGCGCGCGGGATGGTTTTCCATCCGTGGCCTGGGTCATCCGGCGCTGTTCAGTGCGATGGCAATGGCCCCACTGCTGGCCAATGCCTTGAGGCATTGGGTCGTGGTTGGCTTGTGGATCCTGCTCGGTACGAACAGCGAACTGAACTGGCACATGTCGAACAATCGCGATGGATGGGGCTGGGAGGTGAGCAGCCCCGGCGTCGAGTTCGATGTCTATACACTACTTCCCATCGTGGACGGCGGGGTCGACGCGGGTGACTCTGCCGCCGTGCGTCAGTGGTGGGCAGAGCGCAATGCAGCGTATATACGCGAGGAGCCTGGTCGAGTCGCGGCGGGAATGCTCGGCAAGGCGCTCCTCCTGCTCAACGACCGGGAGATCCACTGCACCCAGAACTACATGTACTTCGACGACCTGTCGCCGATCCATCGCTGGCTACCGGGACTCGGGATCATCGGTCCGATTGGTCTGCTCGGCGCGTTGATTGCGGTCGGGGGACTTCGCCGAACCTCATGGAAGCGGCGCTGGGTGACGCTGCTGATGGTTTCGTGGGTGGTTGTCTATATGATCGGCGTCGCGATGTTTCTCGCCATCGCACGCCACCGCCTTCCAGCGCTGGTGCCGTTGCTGCTGTTCGCCGGGCTTGGCGTCACCGAAGTGATCCGCTCCTTCCAGTTGCGCCGATTCGGGATGCTTGGCGGACAGCTCGCCGTGATCGCCATCGGCGTCGTCGTCACCCATCTCCCCATCGTGCCGCAGTGGGTCTACGCCCACGAGCGCTGGTGGACCCAGGTGAGCCTCGGCGTCGCGGAGATCCAGCTCGGACGTCCCGCGGAGGCAGTGCGCGAACTGGAGAAGGCCAAGCTGTGGCGCCCCGATAAGCCGGAAACCTACCTGCAACTCTCCGTCGCCCACGCGCGTCTTGGTGACTACGCCACCGCCGCAGCGGAGCGTCAGCATGTCGTGGATCGCCTGACGGAACTCTACCCGCGCTATACCGCCGCAATCGCCGAGCAACTGGAGAAGGTCGCCGTCTATCAGTACATGGCGAAGGACTACGCCGCGATGGCCGAGACGGCGCGCAAACTCGAAGCGATGGCACCCGGGTTCCCCATGCCCGTTGCGCTGCAAGCCATGGCCGCACTGCGTCTGGGTGAAAAGGAAACCGCCCGGGCGTTGGTTGCCCGGGCGGAGGAAATGGATGCCACGCTGCCGCTCATCGCGGAGGTCAGGCGAGGGCTGGAAGATCAGCCCTGAGGATTCGAGATCATCGTGCCGCAGCCGCTCTCGGTGAAGACTTCCACCAGCAGCATGTGGGGCTCGACGCCGCTCAGGATGTGCACCTGCTTGACGCCGGACTCCAGCGCCTTCACCGCGTCCTCAACCTTCGGGATCATGCCGCCCTTGATCATGCCGGAGGCGATGGCTTTGCGAACCTGCTCTGGTGTCATCTGGCTGATGAGCGTGGTCGGGTCGTTCACATCGGTCATCACACCGAGCGTGTCGCTCAGCAGCAGGAGCTTCTCCGCCTTGAGTTCCTGCGCCAGCTTCGACGCCACCGCGTCGGCGTTCACGTTGAGGACACGCCCTTCGTAATCCGCGGAAAGCGGGCATACCACGGGGAGGAAGTTCTTCTCGAGCAGCGTGCGGATCAGGGTCATGTCGGAGCCGGTGATGTTGCCGACCTCGCCGAAGTCGACCACCTCGTCGCTTCCCGTCACCTTGCCCGCGGGACGCTTCGTCGCGGTCAGGGTCGAGCCGGAGAAGGCACTGAAACCGACGGCGTTCACGCCGATGCCACGCAGGCTGGCGACTAGGTCCGTATTCAGCTTGCCGGCCAGCATCATCTTGAGCACGTCCAGCGACTCGGGGCTGGTGACGCGGCGGCCGGCGACCTTGCGGGAATCCACACCGAGGCGCGATTCCATCTCAGTGATCTGGGCACCGCCACCGTGGACGATCACCACCTTGATGCCGACGCTGTAGAGGAAACTGATGTCCTCGGAAAGCGCCTGCAACTGATCGGCGGTGCGGATGGCCTCGCCCCCGAACTTCACAACGAACAGCGAATCCTTGAAACGCCGAAGGTAGGGAAGAGCATGCTTAAGAAGGCCGATATCCTGCACTGGTTGAGTCACCTCTGGTGAGAAAAATGGACGGGGTTTCCGCAAAAGCCCAGTGAGCGTAGACCCGGCGCGCCGCAACGCAACGCCAATCAGACCCTTTTGCCTCTCCGGGGGCTCAGCGAAGCGTCTCCAGCAAAGCCTTCAGTCCCTTCGCCTTTCGGACAGGACCGACCACGCACACCGCCGGTGGGCCGCTGGTTTGCACCTGGCGCGCAGCGGCGACCACTTCCTCGCGCGTGATGGCGTGAAGTCGATCCACCACTTCCTCCGATGTCGCGTAGGGGATCCCGTGGACCAGTCGCTCGCCGTTGAGGCTCGTCCGCAGCCCCAGCGACTCCATCCCCAGCAGGTGGCTCCGTTCGAGCTGGCGGATGGAAGTCTCCATCTCCGCACCGGTCGGACCGCTGTCGGCCAGCTTCGCCACTTCGTCCAGGCACACACGAATCGCCAGCGCCGCCGACTCGGGGCGGGTGCTGCCGCTGATCGTGAGGAATCCCGTGTGGTCCAGTGGATTCAGGGAACTGCCAATGCCATAGGCCAGCCCGCGCTTCTCGCGCACCTCGTCGAACAGGCGCGAGCCCATGCCGCTGCCGAGGATGCCATCATAGGCCGCCCAGGCGAACCGGTCGGGGCTTTGCCGCGACGGCCCGAGGACGCCGAACGCGAAGTTGATCTGCTCCAGGTCGCGATTCAGCACCGCCTGCCCGGACGCACCCGCGCTCGGCGGAAGCGGGCTCGCGGGGATCGGACCGCGCGTCAGGTGCCCGAGCCGCTCCGTCGCCAAGCGAAGGCACTCCGCCTCGTCCAGGTCGCCCGCGATGGAGAGCACCATGCGCGCCGGATTCAGGTTCCTCGTCCAGTAGTTCGCCAGCCGGTCGCGACTGAAGCTGCCGACCGATTCGACCGTGCCGATGACGGGCCGTCCCACCGGGTGGGGGAGCATGAGCGCCTGCTGGAAAGTCTCCTGACAGAGGTCATCGGGGATGTCCTCGTACATGGCGATTTCCTCAAGGATCACGTTGCGCTCGCGCTCGACCTCCTCGGCGGGAAAGAGAGAGTCGGTGAACATCTCCGCAATCAATGTCAGCGCATCACCGAGGTCCTTGCGAATCACATGGCCATAGACCTTCACCCAGTCGGTGCAGGTCACGGCGTTGAACTGACCGCCCATGAGGTTGATGGCCGTCGCGATCTCCCGCCAATGGCGGTTCGAGGTGCCCTTGAAGAGGAGATGCTCGCAAAAATGCGTCATGCCCCCTTCCGACTCCGCCTCGTCGCGCGACCCCTGGATCAGCCACAGGCCCAGCGCCACAGACTTGGCGTGGGGAAATCGCTCCGTGACAACGCGCAGTCCGTTGGGTAGTTCCTCGACGACAGGCGGCATTCCGTTGATGCTCCCTCAGTGGGTTGGGGGCAGCAGCATGAGGCAGGCGGGGGAAGCGTCAATCCGGGAAGAGCGTGGCTTCCCACTTGTAACGGCGCCCTCCGGGCGCGTGGGCCGGCTCCTCTACGCGGGAAGTCACGGTCGGGTAGAACTGTGAGCGGTCCCGATGACGATTTCCGTTGACCGGGGGAGGGGGGATGGGGAGTTTCCTCCCCCTGAAGTAGAGGCCCTCCGCCTCTCACCCGTCGGTCCTGCTGCCGGGTCAGTCATCCGAGTGAGAAGTTTGTCTGCTCCTGAAAAGGAATAGGCTCACGCGATGTCCGGCGGAGGCAAGGTTGCCCTGCCGATTTTTTGTTTTTAGGGCCAAAGCATTCCCCAGGAGGTGTTGCCATCCGTAACGAGGATACGACCCGGGTTAACAGGGAAATCACCGCGAGTCAGGTTCGCCTGATCGGTGCCGACGGCGAGCAGATCGGCATCGTGTCGATCGACGAGGCACTCCGGCGGGCCGAAGCGGCCACTCTGGATCTCGTGGAAGTCGCCGGCGATGTGGTCCCGCCCGTCTGCAAGATCTACGACTACAAGAAGGTGCTCTACGAAAAGAAGAAGCGCCTGAAGGAATCGAAGAAAAAAGCCAAGCAGATGGAAGTCAAGGAAGTCAAGATGCGCGTGGCGATCGACAAGCACGATCGGGATACCAAGCTGAACCATGCACGCGAATTCCTGACCGAAGGCGACAAGGTAAAGTTCACGATCATCTATCGTGGTCGTGAAATCACCCACCCCGAGCTGGGCGACAAGGTCATTGCAGCGGTCCGCGAAGGACTTGCCGACATCGGCGAGTTCGACGGCCCGCCCTCCCGGATGGGGAAGCAGATCATCATCATGATGTCGCGCCGCAAGGACTGGGTTCCCACCAAGAAGTAGTCAACCAACGAAACAGAATAACGATTCACCATCATTCCACGAAGGATCGAGACCATGCCCAAGATGAAGACCCGCAAGGGAGCCGCCAAGCGACTCCGCCTCACCGGCACCGGCAAGATCAAGCGCATGAAGATGAACAAGCGCCACATCCTGACCAAGAAGAGCCCCAAGCGCAAGCGTCAGCTCCGCAAGGACACGCTCGTCAGCGCCGCCGATCTCCACAAGGCAAAGACCTGGATTGTCCAGTAATCCGTCGGCCACCAGCGCGACGCCCGCTTCCCCCGCTTCATCACGCCGAATACCAAGAGGTTTTGACCCATGAGAGCAACCAACAACGTCGCATCGCGCGCCCGTCGCAAGCGCGTGCTCAAGATGGCCCGCGGATACTACTCCGGCCGCCATCGCCTGTTCCAGAACGCCAAGGAAACCGTCCGTCGCGCGCTGTCCTATGCGTACCGTGACCGTCGCGCCAAGAAGCGCAACATCCGCATGGTCTGGATCGCCCGCATCAACGCCGCTTGCCGTCTCAACGGCATGGCTTACAGCCGACTCATCAACGGCCTCAAGATCGCCAAGATCGAGCTCGATCGCAAGATGCTGAGCGAGATCGCCATCAACGATCCCCAGGGCTTCACCGCCATCGTCGAGCGCGCCCGCAAGGCCCTCCAGACGAGCACCGAGAAGACCGCGGCCCGCAAGGTCCCCGCCATCTGATCGTTCGGCCCTGCCGATGAAGATACGCCCCCGGCCATCGCGGCCGGGGGTTTTTCTTTCATCCACAAGTTTATGAAAACGCACTTCCCGCATCCCGGCAAACACCGCGTGTGAGCTTGACCCCCTCGGCGGCGCGGCGCGAAATCGCCTCCGCGTTCAAGTCCACTTTCAGGGATTTTTCTCATATGGAAAACATCAAAGGCAACCTCGTCGTCGGTCAGTCGGGCGGACCGACCGCCGTCATCAACCAGTCCCTCGTCGGCGTCATCCAGGAAGCTCTCAAGCACGAGAACATCACCGGCATCTACGGCGCCCGCAACGGCGTCGAGGGCGTCCTGCGTGAGGACTTCGTGAACCTGCGCGCCGAGAGCCACTGGAACCTCGAGGACGTCGCCGCCACCCCGTCCGCCGGCCTCGGCTCCTGCCGCTTCAAGCCCAAGGAAGAGGACTGCAAGAAGATCTTCTCCATCTTCCAGAAGCACGGTGTCCGATACTTCTTCTACATCGGCGGCAACGACTCGGACCTCAGCGCCGGCATCATCAACAAGATCGCCCAGGAGCAGAACTACGACCTCCGCGTCTTCCACTGCCCCAAGACCATCGACAACGACCTGCTCGTGACGGACCACTGCCCCGGCTACGGCTCCGCGGGCAAGTACGTGGCCCAGGCCTTCATGGGCAACGACCTCGACAACCGTTCCTTGCCGGGCATCAAGATCGACGTCGTCATGGGCCGCAACGCTGGCTGGCTCACCGCCGCCGCCGCGCTCGCCCGCGTCAACAAGGGTGACGGCCCCCACGCCCTCTGCTTCCCCGAGCGCAGCTACACCATCAAGGAATTCGTCGAGCGCGTTGAGGCCATCTACAACAGCAATGGTCGCGCCTCCATTGCCGTTTCCGAAGGCATCGCCGACAAGGACGGCAACGTCTGGCTCCAGTCCGACATCATCCGCGCCGAGCTCCGCGAGCTGGGCATGGACTCCATCATCGAGTGGATGGACGCCACCGGTCGCATCGAGGACGCCGCGGGTGGCGCCAAGCTCGACGCCTTTGGCCACGCCCAGCTTTCCGGCAGCGGCATGATGGCCGACTTCCTGGCCGCCGTGACCAAAATCCATCTCTTCAAGAAGAGCGGCAAGAAGGTGCGCCTGCGCGCCGACACGCTCGGCTATGCCCAGCGTTCCTTCGCCGGTTGCGTCAGCGAGACCGACGCGGCCGAGGCCCGTGAATCCGCCGCGATGGCCGTCCGCGTCGCCGTCTCCGGCGTCAAGAGCGGCTCCATCTGCTTCAAGCGCGTGCCCTCCGAGTCCGGCAAGTACTTCTGCGATAGCTTCCGCGCTCCGCTCGAAGACGTGTCCGGCGTCAACTTCCCCAAGGGCGTGAAGCAGTATCGCCCCATGGACGACAAGTTCATCACCGGTGACAAGTTCGACGTGACCCCCGAGTTCATCGAATGGGCCCGTCCCCTCCTCGGCAACCTGCCGGTGAAGGGCACCCTCACCAACACGAAGATCTGAACCAGCAAGCAAGAGTGACGCAGGGGGATCGGTGGCACCATGCCATGCGATCCCCCTTCGATTTTTCCCCGCGACGGAGCGATCCCATGACGAAGTCGACACTACCCTTTGAGCGCGTCCTCATCACCGGAGGAGCCGGTTTCATCGGTTCTCATCTGGTCGATGCGCTGCTCGCGCAGGGATGCAAGGTGGAGGTGATCGACGATCTATCGACCGGCTCCGTCCACAACCTCGACTCGGCCATCGCCAACCCCAACTTCAAGCTGACCGTCGCGTCGGTGCTGGATTCCCAGCCGCTTGCCATCGCCACCGACCGCGCCGACGTCATCTTTCACATGGCCGCCGCCGTGGGCGTTCGCCTCATTGTCGAGAATCCCGTCCGCACCATCGAGACCAACATCGGCGGCACGGAAAACGTGCTAGCCGAGGCACGGAAGAAGAACAAGCCGGTGCTCGTTGCCAGCACCAGCGAAGTGTATGGCAAGCGATCCGAGGTCCCCTTCCGCGAGGACGACGACCTGATCCTCGGCGCATCGCGGCGCCCGCGCTGGGCCTACGCCTGCTCCAAGCTCATGGACGAATTTTTGGCCCTCGCGCATCACCGCCAGAACGGATTGCCCGCGACCATCGTTCGCCTCTTCAACACCGTCGGCCCGCGCCAAACGGGGCGCTATGGCATGGTGATCCCGCGCTTCGTCTCGCAGGCCCTCGCCAACCAGCCCATTTCGGTCTATGGCGACGGTAGCCAGACGCGCACCTTCTGCCACGTGGCCGACGCGGTCCGAGGCCTGGTGGGACTTGTGGCTTCCGGCTCCGCCGCCGGGCAGGTCTTCAACCTGGGCGGCGAGCGCGAGGTTTCCATCCGCGACCTTGCTCAGCTCATCATCGCCCGCACCGGCAGCAGCTCCCAGCTCGAGTTCATTCCCTTTGAGAAGGCCTACGACGAGGACTTCGAGGACATGCAGCGCCGCGTGCCGGACCTGACCAAGATCAACCGGGCCATCGGCTACCAGCCCCTCAAGAAGCTGGAAGATGTGATCGACGATGTGGTGGGGTACACCAGGGGGGTGTGAGCTACATCGGGCGCCCAACGAATTAAAGCACTCTGCCTATGACAGCCGACTCTTGCAGTACATGAGCTTTGCCGTTTCAGATTCAGAGAGGTGCTCGCGCAAGGGGCTCAATAGCTCCACGATAGCGCCAAAGTCTTTAGCCTTCCAAGCGATCTCAGCAGCACTTATCGCATGCTGCAGCCTCGTCTCCAAGGAGAGCTTGCTTGCCAGGTCTCGTCGCTGCCCCTGAAGAAGACCCGGGAGTTCATTGTCCGGGAGGAGGGCAGCGGGTAAGTCGCGAAGCTGGTTTGCCAATCTCTTTATGCCCAGAGTCATTGTCGACGATGTCGCCATGAAGGCGCGATAGGAGCATTCTCTTCCTCCGAGGGCCAAGAACTCGCCGAGCGAGTACGAGGCGCCGGGATCGCGGACAAACTGCACATACAGCTCCATTTCGGATGAACGCGCATCCAGGAGGATCTCTATTGCCAAGCAATCCGACTCGAATCTGACCAAGCCAGGTTCGCATCTCGAGCGATTGTATCCCTGTCCAAGCAGGAAGCTGAACTCGTCCGATGCTATTTGCGTAAAGGCTGTTGGGTCGGGAGTCACGATACAGAATCCTTGCTCGGCTTGGCAATTCTGGTCCTAGGGCATGGTGTGGTCAATCCTTTAGCCGTCGGGACAAACCACTCCCCATTCTACGATGGCATCGATGCCGTCGCGGACTGGGCTGGGCGGCGGTCCGTGTCACCTTCGCCCCGGCATACGCAAGGTCCTGTCAGGGCTGAACTCCCTATCTACGCTTCCGAATTTTTATTCCCCAATAGCCCGAATAGTCCGCCATTTGTGCTCAACGTCGCGATCATAACACTGCCTCGGTTTCCGTCCAGAGCGCCAGAGATGTCAATACCTCGGTTGATGATCCTCGGCGCGAGGATCGAAAGGGGTGGGAGAGTGGGAATCGCTCCTATCGCCAGTCCCCTTCAGCGGATGGGGAGATTGCCGAGTTTCATGGGCCCGTGGATGGAGTCCAGGAAGAGGGATGGCTGATAAGCGACTTGTTGCTGTCGATTCTGCTTAGCGACTCCTGATCCTTGCTTGTGATCTCGTCAATCGTTTCGCGCAGCTGCGAACTGTCCACTTGAAAGAGGTCGGTGGAGACGACGCAGCGAAACCGCGCCCACTCCCGCTCGCGAAGGATTGTCGAGAGACCCTCTTCGACGAACGGTTTGCCGTCCATCCGCTGCTCTACAGTGGCCCCCTGAACGGACTTGCGGAGTGTCAGGCTCTCGCTCAGGAGAAAGTGCCGAGCGGCAGACTCGCGCACGCAGGCTCTGACCAGGGAGGGCCGGATCGAACTGCGGTTCCCTGTCGTGTTCCTCGGTTGGATCCCTTGAGAGGATTGATGGTTGTTCAGTGTCCCGAATCAAGAAAATATCCAACCAAGGTATCGTCCTGTCGAATGTGCCTGCAATCAGAGAGTGAGGGCCGCCTTACGGCTCATTCAGCCCGCATTGGCCGCGGCCCGTAGGGCCGTCATCATTGTCGAGTTCAGTCTTGGGCGGCGGTCCATGGCGGACTTTCATTGCGGCGGGGTCGCTGCTCCGCCATAAGCCCGGCTCCCACCGGGTCGGCTGCCCGGTTATTTGACAGGATGGTGCCCCCCGTTGTCCCAACCGTCTGCTCCCAACCGAAATCCTGCGTGGGCCCTCGTGCTCGTCGCGCTGATGTTCCTTTTTTCCGGAGCCAGCGCGCTTGTCTATGAAGTCGTCTGGACGCGCACGCTCACCACGTTCTTTGGCAGTACGCTCTATGGTGTCGCCACGGTGCTTAGTGCCTTCATGGGCGGACTTGCCCTCGGCAGTTGGCTGATCGGCTCCCGTGCCGACACCATGCGCCGCCCGCTTGTTGCCTATGGTGTGTTCGAAATCGGCATCGCTGTCGCGTCGCTCCTGTTTCCATTTCTGCTCAAGGCCACGCAGCCCCTCATCGGCGCGTTCTATGTCACCGGCGGCGAGTCGACCTTCTACCTCTTCTCGCTCATCCGCTTCGTGCTGGTGTTCCTGCTGCTGCTGGTACCGACGACGCTGATGGGCGCGACGCTTCCGGTGCTCAGCAAAGCCATCACCCGGGAGCTGTCCCAGGTGGGCCGCTGGGTCGGTGCGCTCTACGCGCTCAACACGGCCGGCGCGCTGCTTGGCGTGTTCGCGGCGGGATTTTTCCTGCTGGAGACCTTCGGCATTTTCCGCACCACGTTGATTGCGGCGACCGTCAATGTGCTCGTCGGCGTGGCAGCCATCGCACTGGGGCGGGGACATTTCCTGGTCAATCCCGACGAGCCTACCAAGCTGCCGAGTGGAGGCAAGTCCTCCGAGGAGGAAGTGCTTCCTCCCGCTACGCTTACGGTTGTCCTGGCGTCGTACGGCATCAGCGGATTCGTCGCGCTGGCCTATCAGGTTTGTTGGACCCGTTCGCTCATCTTCAGCTTCGAAAGCCTCAAGTCGACCACGTACAGCTTCAGCGGCATGTTGCTGGTGTTCCTGGCGGGGCTGACACTCGGCAGCGCCTTCATGCAGGCCATCGTCGACCGCATCAGCAACCGCCTCCGTCTATACGCCTTGATCCAGTTCGGCATCGGGTTGTTCGGCGCCCTGTCGTGGTTTATGCTCATTCGCGACGTGGAGCTCTGGCAGGAGATCAACGAGGACGGCTCCCTGCGCTACCCCGTGGCGGTCCTCAATGTCATCGTCCGGACGGCCATGACCATCGGCATCCCCACGTTCCTGATGGGAATGGCGTTCCCGGTCGTTACCCGCCTGGTGGTTGGGTCCGTCAAGCGACTGGGGCACGACGTGGCGCGCGTCTACGCCATCAACACGGTCGGGGCGATCCTCGGCTCCTTTGCCTGCGGCTTCATCCTGGTGCCGACCCTTGGCATCACTGGAACGCTGGCTCTCCTCTCCGGCATCAACCTGCTACTTGCGGGCGTCATCATGACGCGTGAAACGGGCTCCTCACCGGCCATGCGCAACGTGCTCATGGTTGGCGCGTTCGCCTGTGCGGTCTTTGTACCCATGCGGCTGTTCACAGCCAAGGCGCCGATCCAGCGCCTTCAGGGTAACGAAAAGATTGTCCACTACGAGGAGGGCGCCATGGCGACCATCTCGGTGGTGGAGAACAACTCGGGCGACCGCATGATCTATGTGGATGACGTGGGTGTGGCAGGCACGGACAAGATCATGCTCACCGACCAAAAGTCGCTCGCCCATGTGCCGATGGTGCTTCTCGGTGCCAAGGCCGAGCGCACGCTCTCCGTGGGCTTCGGCTCCGGTGGCGCCAGCTTCAGCTATACGCTCTATCCGAACATCAAGGAAATCCACACCATCGAGATCGCGCCCGAGGTCCCGCGGGCTGCCCCGACCCTCACCGCATCCAACCACGGGATCATCGCGCCCGTCAGCCTGCTCCAGCGTGCCACCGCCGCTGGCGCCACACAGATCACCGGCTTCCGCCACCCCATCGCCGACTACAAATACACGCCCCTTCCCGGCTTCGCGACGTTCGATCCCCGGTTCCGGGTGCTGGTCGATGACGCGCGCTCCTACCTGCGCTTCACCAAGACCAAGTACGACGTCATCGCGACGGACTGCACGGATCTGCGTTACAAATCGAACGCCAATCTATACGACCTCGAGTACTTCCATCTCTGCCGCGAGGCCATCACCGACCGCGGTCTGGTGGTCGTCTGGATGCCGCTTGCCGGCCTTTCTGATCGCGCATTCTCGAGCGCCCTCCGCACCTTCCAGGAGGTCTTCCCCGAGATGGGCGTCTGGTACTTTACCAACCAGCCCACGCACTACTGCCTGCTGATCGGCGGACGTGGCCCCGTCACGATCGACTACGACGCCGTCGTGAAGGCCGCCGCCCTCCCCGGTATCGCCGAGGATCTGGAGGAAATCGGCCTGCGCGATCCCGACAAGCTCATCTCCTCTTTCGTCTGCGACGAGAGGACGCTGAAGGATCGCCTCAAGGACTATCCCCTCAACACCGAGGACCATCCCATCATCGAGTTCGAGTCCCCGCGCTTCGGCTACGACTCGCGCCCGCTGCGTGACAACCAGTGGAAGCTCTATGAGATTCAGGTCCCCGCCACGCCGCTGCTCGTCAATACGCCCGGCCCTGAGGTTGGCGAGCACATCTGGCGTCTTCAGCAGGCCAACTTCGTCGCTTTCAAGGGACACTGTGAGTACCGGCTCTTCCGCTTCCCCGAAGCCTGCAAGCTTTACATGGAAGCGCTCGCGATGGTCCCCGAGGATGTCTCGATCCGTCGCCTGCTCGACTTCGAGGAACTTCGCCGCCACTACGACACGAGCCGCTCCAATCCCACTCCGAACACCTGGTGGATCGCCAACGGACTCCAGGAAGTCTACATGATGCAGGACCGGCTCTCGGACGTCGTGGCTGTCGGCGCGCCCATGTCCAATTTCTTCGAGTCGCTGCCCGCCCTCACCGAGGACCAAAAACACGCGGCCGTTCTCATCAACAAGCACATGGCGGAAGCCTACGCGAAGAACGGCAACGAGACCCGAGCGGACGAGTATCGCGCCCTCGCGGCCAAGCACGAGAAGTGATGAATCGCTCAGTTGGTAGCCGCGCGGCGCTCCTCGATGATCGCCAGCTTGCGCTGCACGGCCGCCGCCAGGTCCACCCCCCGCGCGTTGCAGTAGTTCATCAGGGCGATCATCACGTCGGCGGCCTCATCCTCCACCGGGAATCCGGCGATCGGCTCGCCGGTCTTCAGGTGGGTCTGCCCCTTCCAGAGCTTCTTTTCAAGGTTCGCCAACTCGCCCACCTCCCCTGCCAGCTCCAGCGCAAAGAAACTGGCGCTGCGTTCCGGAAACGCCACGCGCTGGTAGGCGTCGAACCCCTGCTGCATGGCGCCGATGGAGGCGCATGCCTCGATCAGTTTCGTCAGTTCTGCGACCTGCTTGCTCATGGCGAATCCTCCGGTGGGGGAAGCGCGTCGCAGGATCACGCGGCGCGCAAGGAAAACCGATGAGCGGATACCCGGTGCCGGTGGGGGAGACCCGCGTCGAGTATCGACACGGCAACTCCCTTTTCCTGGCCACCTTGGCTCCGGCGGCAACGATTGAGGAGGCGCGCGCCTTTATCCGCCGCATCCGCGAAGAGATGCCGGACGCCACCCACCACGTCTATGCGATCCGCGCCGGACACGGAGCCAGCGTCACCGAGGGGATGAGCGACGACGGAGAGCCATCGGGCACGTCGGGTCCGCCGGTGCTGGCGGTGCTCCGCGGCTCGAATCTCGGGGATTCCGTGCTGGTGGTGACGCGCTACTTCGGTGGCACGAAACTCGGCACCGGTGGCCTCGTGTCGGCCTACGGAAACGCGGCCCGCGCCGTCATCGCTGCGGCGCCGACCGAGATGAAGGTACTACGCAAGGCCCTCGTCGTGACCGTTGCCTACGGACACTACGAGTTCGCCGCCCGCCTCATCCGCGAGCATCACGGGTTGATCGACGGCGAGGAGTTCACCGAGCATGTGGTCCTGACGGCCCGGCTGCCCGCGGAGGAGATCCAGGCGATGGTGGCAACGCTCACCGATCACTGCGCCGGGCGGCTGGAGATCCGCTATCCCGAGTAACCGCGAACCGGTCGAGTTCCTTCTCCTGCTCGTAGCCCTCCAGTGCGCGACGCTCCACCAGCAACTCGTTGTATTGCAGCAGGTACCCGTAGTAGGTCGCCCGTGCCTCTGTATAGACACGCTGCGAGTCGAGTACGTCCAGGTGCGTGTCCTCGCCCTGGGCGTAGCGCGTGCGTGACGCCTCCAATGCCTGCTTCGCATCGGGAAGGATTGTCAGGCGGTACTCGGTCGCGAAGGTATCGAACTCATTGAGCTGCTGCAGGTTCGTCGTCACGGTGTTGCTCAGCTCCAGCTCCACCGCATGCGCTGTTTCTGTGAGTGCGGTGATACGCGAAGTCGCCTCGGCAATGCTCCCCTGGTTGCGATTCCAGAGCGGGAGCGGAATGCGCAGCCCCGCGAAGGGAATCGCCTCGTCGGTCTCCTCGCGCCAGCCGGCTCCAACCCGCACGGTCACGTCGGGAATCCACGAGCGCCCCAACAGCGCCCGCCGCGCCGTCTCTTCCTCAACCGCCAGCCGCGCGAGCCGATAGCGGGGATGGGCGATCACCAATCCGTCGCTGCTTCCCGTCACCGCGTAGTCGGTCGAAAGCTCGCCGGTGAACTGGTTTGAGCGAAACTCCATCCCGCCAAGGGC
This sequence comes from bacterium, assembly GCA_016125005.1. Taxonomy (GTDB): domain Bacteria; phylum Sumerlaeota; class Sumerlaeia; order SLMS01; family SLMS01; genus WGMQ01. The sequence goes on from WGMQ01000023.1 coordinate 90,779, forward strand.
CACGGACAGTTCCTGCAGTGTATAGACAACCTCTGCCGAATGGCGCGTGACCTCCAGCTGGATGCGGTCGCGCTCGATGCGGGCCTTCAGGAACTCGCGACGGGATTCGGACGTTTTGCTCTCCTCCGCCGTCGCCAGTGTCGCCTCGGCCTCGTCGAGCAGCTCGAACTGCGAATCAAGATCTGCGTGGTGATACATCATGCGCACGTGGAGTCGATCCACCTTGGCCAGCTCCTCGCGAATCGCCAGTTCGAGCCGGGTCCGCGCGACCTCAGCCGAGATCTTCGCGAGGGCGATCTCCTTGTCACGCCGACCCCCGACGATGATCGGCTGACCGACCGCCACGCTGGTCATCCCCTCGTCCTCGCCAAAGCGGAGGTCGCTCTGTTCGAACTCGGCCTCCGGGTTGGGATAGAGTCGCGCCTGACGCAGCACTCCCTGGGCAGCGCGCCAATCCGCCGCCGCGCTGGCAATGCGAGGACTGTGCTCGACGGCAAAGTCCAGGAGCGCCTCTCGGGAAAGTGCGTCGGGCGCCGCCGAGGCGACGGTGGGTGCAAGGAGCAGGATCGCGAGCGTGATGCGAATGCGCATTAGGGGGAGCCTCCGCAGCACCGGCAGGCAATTTGGGTACCAAGCGGAGCGTCGCGCGAAAATGGTTGGCAATTCTCCGGCCTATGAATAATGCTCAAGCGGTTACTACTCACAGAGGGGACGACGCGATGCAAGGGGTAAGTCGAATGCAAAAATTTAATCAGGCAATTTTCGCCACCATCACGGGGGTGTCGCTACTGGGTATCCCCCGGGATGCGGCGGCCTGCCTCCCGTTTCACGGCGATGTCGCGGAACACCGCGCCAGCCACCTGGATGGGGTCAAGAAGCTCGCCGCCAACAGGAGCCAGCAGGAGCGGTCGACGATGATCGTCGCCGAGTGCCTGGCAATGGTCGGCGAGAAGAGCGTCAGTGGCACTCCCGTCAGCGCCATCCCCGAAGGCACCAAACTGATCGGCGTCGAGTTCCCCAAGGCGACGAAGGACAGTGCGGGCGAGCGTGTGGAGATCCAACTCGACCTCCCGGCCGAATTCCTCGCGTCGGACGAGTTCACAGCCTTTCGCATGTACCGCATCGGCAAGGAGTTCGAAGCAGCGCTCTTCGACGAGAATTTCTCCGAGAAGTTCCTTTACGTCCGCGATCCCAAGTCGGGCGAGATCGTCGATTTCAACACGCTCCTTCCCGAGGAAGTCGTGACTCCCTACGTGCCTGAGCCCGACTACGCCTCGATGGAGATGTCGCGCAAGGCAGGCAAGCCCGAGACCCGCGAGATCGAGAGCTACAAGAAGGCTCCCGTCATCAATCCCGGTCAGCCGACCGGTGCCCTTTCCGGCAAGACCATCTTCATCAACCAGTCCCACGGCTGGTTCGATGACTATACGGTGGTGAATCGCTGGCGCGTCCAACGTGGCGCTGGCAACAACGTGCTGGAGGACTTCGACAGCGCCACCTTCATCAACATGTATGTGCTCCCGACGCTGCGGAACGCTGGCGCCAAGGTCCAGACCGTGCGCGAGTCCGACCTGCAAACCAACATGGTCATCGTCGACAACGCCGACAGCTCCACCCTCGGCACGCAGGGGCGCTTCTACACGACCGGCACCTGGACGACATCCTCCATCAACGGCTTTAAGCAGAAGACGACGGCCGCATGGACCGGGGTGACTGTAAACCCGTTCAACCAGGGCGCGGGCGCCAATATTCTGGCCGCCGTGACCACCGGCACCACCCCCACGGCCACCGCGGTCTATGTGGCGAACATCCCGGCGGACGGCTACTACAACGTCTATGCAAGCTGGACCGGCTTCGGCGCCCGCGCCCGCGATGCCCGCTACCTGGTCCACCATAGCGGCGGCGTTTCGGAAGTCCGAATGGACCAGCGTATAGATGGCTATACATGGAATCTGCTCGGTAACTGGTACTTCGAGAAGAACGCGCCCGAGACGGAACGCCAGGTCGTCCTGACCAACGTCACCGCCGACACCACGGCCACGAACGTCTCGGCCGACGCCGTTCGCTGGGGCGGCGGCATGGGCGACATGAATCGCCACACGAGCGGCGTCAGCGGCCGTCCGCGCTGGGAGGAGGAGGCGGTCAATTACCTCCAGTTCACCGGCTTCGGATACAGCGGCGACCTTTACGCCGGTGATGATGACGAGGGGGGTGGTTGGTCCGACCGGCCCCAGTACGCGCGCTGGGAGCATAGCGGGAAGGACGGCTCCGTCGAGGACGCCCTCTACTTCGCCTGGCACACCAATGCGGCCAACGGCACGGCGCGCGGCCTCACGACCTACCGCAGCGATACGGCCACCGCCAACTCCATCACCTTCCAGACGATCATGCATGACACCATGTATGCGCACATCAGCAACCTCTGGATTCCCGGCTGGACGGTGCGCTCCAAGAACGTCACCAATTTCGGCGAGAACAACCAGAACAGCATGGGCACCGGGATTGCGGGCTTCCTCATTGAGGGCCTCTTCCACGACACGCCCGCCGACGCGCAGGCCTACAGCGAGCCCGAGTTCCGCCGCATCTATGCACGCGCCATGCTCGACGGCATCCTGAAGTATATCGAGCAGCGCGACGGCGTGACGCTTACGCGCCTTCCCGAGATTCCAACGAACTTCCGCGTCCTGACCGAGCCCAACGGTCGCATGACGCTGACCTGGACGGCCCCTCCGGCCCGCAGCGGCTCCGCGCCGTACATCGGAAATGCCGCCACCAGCTATCGCGTCTATACAAGCCGCAACGGCTACGGCTTCGACGACGGCCAGTCCGTCACCGGAACCAGCTTCACCGTCAATGGCCTGCAGCCGGGCGACCTTCGTTACTTCCGCGTGGCGGCCGTCAACGCCGGTGGCCAGTCCTTCCCCACGGAAACTCTCGCCGCCAGAGCGGCCAACCCGATGGCTTCCACGGTTCTGATCGTCAACGGCTTCGACCGCAACGAGCGCTCCCTCATCCCCGTCCAGACCATCACGAACGCAGGCGGTTCCACCTACCTGAACGACTACCGCCGCTTCCAGGCCTTCAACTACGTGGTCGAGCACGCCTCCGCTCTCGCCCCCACTGGTGTCCGCATCAGCAGCACCTGCAACGAGTCCGTCGCCGACGGTACCGTGAACCTTGCCGACTACAACGCGGTCTTCTGGATCCTGGGCGAGGAATCCACCACGGACGAGACCTTCTCATCCGCCGAGCAGAGCCGCGTGAGCGCTTTTCTGGCCCTCGGCAACCGTAGTTTCTTCACCTCCGGTGCGGAACTGGGCTGGGACCTTGTGACACGCGGCACCACAGCCGACAGCAGCTTCATGTCGGAGCAACTCCACGCCGGCATGGCTGGAGACGATGCGGGTACCTACACAGTCACGGCCGTGGCAGGGGGGCCGTTTGCCGGTCTCGCCAACTTCAGCTTCGCTACTGGCAGTGGCGCTCGCTATGACGCCGAGTACCCGGACATTCTGACCGCGGGTGGCGGTGCAACCGCTGCGCTTAACTACAGCGGCGGTCTGGGCGGCGTGGCCGCCGTGGTCTACAGCACGGGTACTTCTCGCCAGATCACGATGGGTTTCCCCTTCGAGACGATCGCCACCGGCACCGCTCGCCAGCAGTTCATGGCACGCACTGCCACCTATTTCGGACTGACTGACGGCAGCAGTACCCCGAGCGGCCCCAACGGCTGGATGCTGACCCAGTAATCGCCTCTCCAAGGCGCGTCAAACGACCTCGCCGCGGGCTTTTCACTTGCATCGGGAAGACCCCTTCCCGATGCATTCCCGGCGCTGGCGAGCCCGCCGGACGCGCCCACCCACGGAGGCAACCATGAGCACTCAGATTCGACGCGTTGGCCTGCTCCAGCACGCCTGCACCAACGACCCGAAGCAGAACCTCGAGAAGGTCTGCCAACTGGTCCGCCAAGCCGCCGCGCAGGGTGCGCAGATCATCTGCACCCAGGAGCTTTTCCGCTCCCTCTATTTCTGCCAGGTGCAGAGCCCCGAAATCTTTGACCTCGCCGAGACCATCCCCGGTCCGAGCACCGACGCCCTCCAGGCCCTCGCCCGCGAATTGGGCGTCGTCATCGTCGGCTCCCTCTTCGAGAAGCGCGCCCCCGGTCTATACCACAACACCGCCGTCATCATCGACGCGGACGGCGAGTTGCTCGGCATCTATCGCAAGATGCACATCCCGGACGATCCACTCTACTTCGAGAAGTACTACTTCACGCCCGGCGACACCGGCTTCAAGGCCTGGCAGACCCGTTTTGGCCGCATCGGCGTGCTCGTTTGCTGGGACCAATGGTATCCCGAGGGCGCCCGCCTGACGGCCCTTGATGGCGCCGAGATCCTCTTCTATCCAACGGCCATCGGCTGGCACGAGCACGAGCGCGAGACCTTTGGCGAAGCGCAGCATGACGCGTGGGAGACGATCCAGCGCGCCCACGCCATCGCCAACGGAGTCTACGTCTGCGGCATCAACCGCATCGGGCAGGAGGGCACCGTCACCTTCTTCGGCCAGAGCTACATTGCCGATCCCTTCGGGCGCCTGCTCTACCGCGCCACTCACGATCAGGAGGAGGTCATCGTCCGCGACCTCGACCTGTCCACCATCGAGGAAACCCGCCGCAACTGGCCCTTCCTCCGCGACCGACGCATCGACGCCTATGGCGACATCACCAAGAGGTTCCGTGCATGACCCCGAAGACTCTCGCCGAGCAGGGATACTCCATGCCCGCGGAGTGGGAATCCCACTCCGCCACCTGGCTCGCCTGGCCCCATAAGCTGGCCACCTGGCCCGGCAAGTTCGAGCCCGTCCCACCCGTCTATGCACAGCTGGTCCGCGCCATTTCTGACGGCGGCGAGCCCGTCCATATCCTCGTCAACGACGGCGACATGCGCGCCCGTGCCATGAAGGTCCTCAAGGAGCACAAGGCGGACGCATCCACCGTGCGCTTCTTCGAGATCCCCACCAACGACGTCTGGATGCGCGACCACGGACCGATCTTCGTCCGCCGCGAGTCCCCCGCGCCCCGCCTCATCGCCATCGACTGGGGCTACAATTCCTGGGGGGACAAGTATCCTCCCTACGACCTGGACGACGTCACTCCGCAGCGAATCGGCGAGGCGCTCCAGCTCCCCGTCGTCGAGGGGCACATGATCCTGGAAGGCGGCTCCATCGACGTAAACGGCGAGGGCGTCCTCCTGACGACCGAAGCCTGTCTGCTCAACCCCAACCGCAACCCCCACATGACTCGCGAGCAGATCGAGCAGCGCCTCCGCGATTTCCTCGGCGTGAAGAAGATCCTGTGGCTCGGCGATGGCATCGAAGGGGACGACACCGACGGCCATGTCGACGACCTAACGCGCTTCGTCAACCCCTCCACGCTGGTCACGGTGGTCGAGTCGGACGAGTCGGACGTGAACTTCGCCGCGCTGAAGGAAAACCACGAGCGCCTTCTGGAGATGACCGACCTTTCCGGTCGCCGTTTCGAGGTGGTGACCCTCCCCATGCCCGACCCGATCGAGTACGATGGCACGCGCCTCCCGGCCAGCTACGCCAACTTCTACATCGGCAACGGCACCGTGGCGGTTCCCACCTACGACAGCGGCAAGAAGGACATCGAGGCAGTCGGCATTCTGCAGGAGCTCTTCCCGAACCGCAAGGTCGTCGGCATTCGCAGCACCGACCTGGTCTGGGGCCTCGGCAGCTTCCACTGCATCACCCAGCAGCAGCCCGTCGGGTAATCCGGATACCGGCGACGCGCTTTCGCGCGCGATTCTCCCCTTGCCCGACAACCACCGCGCCCGTTCACTGCCGGGCGAATCGAAATTTGATCTCGAAAAGAGGCACTAGATCATGGCTGAGAAGACAGGCGTGGTGACATTCAAAGGCGGCCCGATGACCCTGGTTGGCTCCGGTGACATCAAGGTCGGCGACAAGCTGCCCGAGGTAAAGGTCTCCAAGTCACTGGTCGAGGACGTGACGCTCTCCAGCTACAAGGGGAAGAAGCTCGTCCTCAACGTGATCCCCTCCATCGATACGGGCGTTTGCCAGATCCAGACGAAGCGCTTCAACACCGAGGCGGAGAAGCTGGGCGAGGGCGTCGTGATCCTGACGGTGAGCGCCGACCTGCCCGTCGCCCAGGGCCGCTGGTGCGGCGCCGAAGGCGTCAAGAACGTCATCATGGCCTCGGACTACAAGCACCGTGAGTTCGGCGAGAAGTTCGGCATCACGATCAAGGAACTCGGCCTTCTGGCCCGCGCCGTCTACGTCATCGACAAGGACGGCGTCGTGAAGCACGCCGAGATCGTCAAGGAAATCGCCAGCGAGCCGGATTACTCCGCCGCGCTCAATGCCCTCAACTCCATCGCCTGATCCACCCAACACCCCAACGCGGAAGATAACACGACTATGGCATCGGCTGTCATGAACGAGAAGAGCAACAACTCGGTGGTCGCACCGGCGGGCCGCCTCAAGGGCAAGGTCGCCCTCATCACCGGTGGCACACGCGGCATTGGCTTTGCCGTCGCCCAGGCCTACGTCCGCGAAGGCGCCAAGGTCATCATCGCCGGACGCAAGTCGGCCGAGCTGACCACCGCCACCCAGATCCTCAAGGAAATGGGCGGCGACGTGACCGCCAACAAGATCGACCTCAACAGCGCCGCCGCCTGCGAGGCCCTCTACACCGGCGCCATCCGTTCCTACGGCAAGATCGACATCCTCGTCAACAACGCGGCCATCCTCGGCCCCATCAGCAAGATCGCCACGTACCGCCCCGAGGAATGGGACGTCGTCATGCGCACCAACGCCGACGTGGTTTACTGGCTCTCGCGCGCAGTGCTCGGCACCATGATTCCCGCCAACACCGGCTCCATCATCAACGTCACCAGCGGCGTTGGTGTTAAGGGTCGCGCCGGTTGGGGCGCCTATGCCGTGTCCAAGGCCGCCGTCAACTGCTTCACCGAGGTCCTCTCCGAGGAAGTCTCTCAGTACGGTATTCGCGTGAACTGTGTCGACCCGGGCGCTACCCGCACCGAGATGCGCGCCGCCGCCTTCCCGAAGGAAGATCCCGCCACCCTTCCCAAGCCCGACGACATCGTCAACCCGTTCATCTACCTGGCGTCCGATGCCTCCAAGGGCCTCACCGGTAGCATCCTGAAGGCCACTGACTGGGTTGGCCGCACCTTCTGAGCAGTCCCCGTGGTAACTAAACGCGACCCCCCTGTCATCCGGCAGGGGGGTCTTTTAATGCGCGGGTTCCGAGCGGATTTCGCCGTCGACCATGTGGATGGTCCGGTCGCAGAAGGAGGCAGCCTTCGCATCGTGGGTCGCCATGAGCACCGTCGTGCGGTGCTGGCGCGCCGTGGATCGGATCAACTCGAGGATCGTCGTGCCTGTGCGCGAGTCCAAATTGCCGGTCGGCTCGTCCGCCAGGACAAGCGCTGGATTGTGGGCCAGGGCGCGCGCCAGACCAACGCGCTGCATCTCGCCGCCCGAGAGTTGATGGATCGGTCGCTGCAGTTTATCCCCCAACCCCACCTCATCGGCCACCTCGCCGGCGCGGCGATGAGCCTCCGATTCCCGGACACCCAGGAACAGAAGAGGCAACGACACGTTTTCGCGCACGGTCAGGTGGGGGAGCAGGTTGAAGAATTGGAACACGAACCCGATGCGGCGAAGGCGAAACGCGCTTCTGGCCCCGTCCTCCATCTGGTGCAGGTCCTCGCCACAGACATGGAGCGCGCCGCGGTCCACACCATCCAGTGCGCCGATCACGTTCAGAAGCGTCGTCTTGCCGCTTCCCGAGGATCCCATCAGCGAAACGAACTCGCCCTCGGCGATGTTCAGCGAGACCCCCCGCAGCACTGCCGTGGTATTGTATGATTTGTGAACATCTGATACTTCAATGATTCCCAATGTGTCTTCTCCGGGCGCGGCACGCGTTGAAGTCCTCAGGCGCACTTGTTGTGCCCAAGATTTGGTCGTCCGGGCGCTGTTTCAAGGGAGATGGATCGCCGAGACCAATCGATTGTCTGGAACGAGTTGACACGGCACCAGTGCAATGGCCTCCATTGGGAATGCTGACGCAAGACTGCGGCGACGTCATGCGTGCGCCTTCAAGGTGTGACCTCACTCGGGACGGCCCATGGGACTCCAGGATACCCAGGAAAAAGACAAGACAGTCATCCTGCTCGCTCTCGGAAAGCCCGAGGAGGCGTTGCTCTTCGAGCAGCATCTCATTCAGCACTTCGGCGGTGGTCTCGAGATTTTTCGCGCTCCCTCCGGCTTCGATGCCATGTCGCTTGCCATGAACCGTCCTCGCGTGGTCCTGCTGGACCAGCGGCTTCCGGACGTCATGGGTCTCGACATGATCGAGCCCATTCGCGAGCAGATCGGCGACAACAACTACCTGATCTTCGTCGGCGGCTCCGGCAAGGGCGGTATTCGCCCCGGCATGCGCGACGAAGCGCTCAAGCGCGGCGCCACGGCTCTCTTCGATCGCCCGGTCAACCTCGACCTGCTGATCGACACCCTTCACAAGCTGCTCTACCCCAAGCCTCCCGAACACCCGCACCTCAACGGGCTCGAGATGATCGACCTGCTCCAGGCCTACCACAACAAGCGCGTCGACCGAACCATTCGCATCTTCGCCCCGGACGGTCGCGTCGGTTCCATCTACATGATGTCCGGCGAAGTGACCCACATCGAGTGCGGCGCCCAGCAGGGCTTTCAGGCCATGATCGAGTTGATGAACTGGCGCGAGGGCGAAATCAGGATTTGGGACGCGTGTCTCTCGTCGGAGCGCACCAACAAGCTCCCCACGCAGAATCTGATCCTCGATGCGGCCCGCGAGATGGACGAAGGCGTGAACAATCAGGCTCAGGACATGGCGGAGGGCGCCGGCGAATCCCTCTTCGGCGATTCCTTCGAGGAGTCCCTCTCCTCGGAAAACGTGCGCATCAACGCCCTGGACGACGAGATCGACTGATCTGCGCGTCAGTAACCCATCGCACCGTCGATGCTGGTGATGGACCCACTAATGAAATCGCTCTCCGGAGACGCGAGGAAGACGGCAAGGCGCGCCACTTCCTCCGGCGAACCCATGCGGCCAAAAGGCACCGAGGACACCAGCTCCTCCCGGCGTTGCTTTTCCAGATCGTCACCGAGCGCCGACCCGCGATAAATGCCCGTGTCAATGGGGCCCGGCGCGATGGCGTTCACCCGGATTTTCTGCGGCGCCAATTCCTTGGCCATCACCTTGGTGATCGTGTTCACGGCCGCTTTGCTCGCCTCGAAGACACCAACACCGGTGTCCGTGCGCGTCGCCCCGTTGGAACTGATGTGGATGATGTTGGCGTTGGGACGTGAAAGCATGAGGGGGATGGCCTTGCGCGTCACCAGCCAAAGCCCTCGCACGTTCGTGTCAAAAATCAGGGCAAAGTCGTCGTCGGACGTCTCGTGGAGCAGTCCCATGCGAAAGGCGTTCGCCGCATTGACAAGCACGTCGATATAGCCGTGCTGCTCGGCGACGACCTCAAGCAGCGCATCGACCTCAGCGGATTTCGTGACGTCAGTGGGAATGGTGTGGCAACGGCCACCCGTGGCGCGAATGATCTCGGATGTTTCGTCCAGCATGTGCCCGCGTCGGCCTGCCACGTAGACGAAGGCCCCATCCAACGCGAAGCGCCGCGCGATCGCACGACCCATTCCCGTCCCACCGCCGGTAACCAGAACCACGCGATCTGTCACTGTTAGCCTCCTCCTTGTTCAAGCACTGAACCACTCACCCAGCATCGTAGCTCACTCTCGTTCGCGGGGACAATGAAAACCAAGCCAGCGCCAGGTGCCCTGTAAAAACTGATCGGGAGGCCGAACCAGCTCGGCCTCCCGATCATTGCCAGGGAGATTGGGATAGTGCGGATTATTGCTTCACGAACTTCACGGCGTCGGCGATGACGTAGAACCCAGTCGTCGTCCAGCAGGAGACCTGAACGCGGATGGAGGTGCCGGCGGTGAAGTTGTAAGTGCCCAGTTCAACCCACTGACCACCATTGATCTGCTGGTTGGTCGGGATGGTCGTATTGCCGCCATCGTGGGTGACGATGATGGGCGTCGTGGCGGAGCGGTTGGTGCCGGCCGTCCACCAGGCGTAGACCTTGTAGCTGCCCGAGTCGGTCAGCGGCACGGTGAACTTGCCGGAGTCGCTGATGGCCTGGGTGGCGCGGGCGTGGTAGTCGGAGCCGTAGTACCCGGCGGTCGACGTGGTGGCCCACCAGCTGGTACTCGGGACGCTGAAGTTCGCCGAGGCATTGTCGACGATCACGTCCGGCACAGGTGTCGGAGTCGGAGTGGGCGTCGGGGTGGGTGTCGGGGTCGGAGAAGGCGTGGGAGACGGCGTTGGCGAGGGAGTCGGCGACGGGGTCGGGCTGGGCGTGGGTGACGGAGTCGGGGACGGAGTGGGCGTCACGATGTTGCCCGTGCGCACGAAGCGAATCGCATCCGCGGAGACGACCGTGCCAGTACCGCTGTCGCTCAAGGTCACATAGCCACCGGTACCCGCGTTGAAGCCGTAGTTGCCCAGGAAGTTCCACTGGCCGCCGTTGATCGTCTGGTTGGCGGGGATGTTGGAGTTACCGGAGGCGTGGGTGATGACGTAGGTGGCGTTGCTCACGCGGTTGCTGCCGGCTACCCACCAGGCGTACACATCGTACTGGCCGCTCTGGGCCATCGTCGGCGTCCAAACGGCCGTGTCGGCCGCTCCGCCAACGTTGGCGTAGAGGGAGTTGGTGCCATAGAATCCGCTGCTGGACGAAGTGCCCCAGCTTCCCGTCGTGCTGAAGCCTGCGGCGCCGTTGTCGATGATGATTCCGGAACCGCCATTGATCTTGGCGTAGACGTCGTTGCGTGCCTCACCGGTGCTCGTGTTCGAGCCAATGTAGGGGTACATGATGTCGCCCGGGCAGACCGTGGAACCCACGTCGCGGTGGCCGCAGAGGAATCCCGCGGTCACCCCGGCGTAGCTGCCAGCGCCGTAGGGGCTCCAGCCGTTGGGCATCTTCCAGGCAATCAGGTCATAGAGCGCCTGACGCTGTGCTGTCGTGGGCTGCTGGTTGTGGGGAGAGTGGAAGTACCCCATGATGTTGAAGCCCATGCTGTTGGTGTTCGTGCCATCGTGGGCGCCACGGGGCAGCGAGGAAATCGAGCCGACGCGGCCCTCGAAACGGTTGCCCAGCTTGTCGACCAGGAAGTGATAGCCGATGTCCGACCAGCCGTTGACGTCCATGTGGTAGTTCTGGATCGCACGGACGAGGGAGGCGGAGGTGCTCTGTGACGTGGTGTTATAGTCCTGTGCGCCGGCCGTGTGGTGGATCACGGCGCGCGTTAGGGATCCCATCTGGCTCGGGGTGCTGCTTGCGGCGCGAGCCGACCAGCAGCTGCGCGTACAGATCGACGGTTGCGTGGCGCTGCCCGCGGCCTCCGCAGAGCCTGCCCAGCCCATCAAAGCCGTGGCGGCAACAGCGATTATCGAAGCACTTCTTTTCACGGTTTCTTCCTTTCATCGGGGGGAGGGGTGGAGGGTTGCGGGGGGGAATGAGGGCGGCGCAGATGGCCTAGGGGACGGGCGCGGCAGGCCCGGCGGTCGAAATGTCCGCCAGTCGGCCCTCGCCCAAGGTACTATCCATGATGTAGATGCGGAAACCTTCCAGAACCGGTGATTCCTCGCTCTGGCTCTGCATGGTCACGCGGTAACGAACGTGGGTCCACTGTTCGTCGGGCCAGGCATGAAGCCCGCCGAGCACATAGTCCGCGTTCGGATTGCGGGAGCCATCCGGCATGGTGTCGGAGCGATCGCGCATCGACTCAGTGTCAACGCCCGCTGCGGTCCATTCGGACCAGTTTTCACCGTCTGGGCTGAGCTGGAACTCGACCGCCATGTTGGTTCCGCCCGGGAGCACTTCCTTCCACATGGGCGCGAAGGCATTACTGGGGAAGTCGGTCGGCTTCGAGGGCGAAACCAGAACACCCTCCCGAATGCCGTCCACCGCTTTCACATCTGGATCGATGGTGAAGCCGTCGGGTGTGAGGACCACACCGGTTAGCTCAAAACCCTCGGGGGTCGAGGCGAGCCCCTGAAAGCTCTCCGTCATGAACTTGCGGGGTTGGGATTCCGGGTCGATGTCGCCGGGGATGTCGGGCGTGGGCGTCGGGTAGACTTGCTCCGCCCCAATCTCGATCATCCGCTTTTCCGATTCCTCGGGCGTCATCGTCTTGGCAGGTACTTCGTCCACTGCGGGGGATACCGGAGCCGTGCTGATGTTCTTGGCCGGGGCCTTGGCGATGCTGTGTCCCCCGTCTCGGACAGCCGTGTCGGTGGACCCACCGCTCTTGGGCTGCATGGAGTAGTAAGCCAAGCCAGCAACTACCAAAAAACCTACGACTGCGACTCCCGCCAAGGGACGTTTCATCCGGCAATTCCACCAGTTAGGTTGACCATGCTCCATGCATGTTCTCGGCCAAGCCCGACGTGGTCGTAGAATGTTGATAAATATGGCGTTATGGCGCCTTTTGCCAGAGGCGCTCCGGGGATCTGGTACAACAGACGTTGTGTCGATGGTCTCGCAGCATTCATAAGTGTTTTATTGTCAGTATTTCAGGCTGGTTGTGGGGCTTTGTGGGAGCAACTGTCCAGTTGTATGGGATTGATTGGCTCCACGCCGTCGGGAGCTTCCTGTTGCCCGCCGCCCGCCATCATTTCTCACTGCTGCATCCCCGCGCGGAGCCACCCATGCCACTGCCGATTCCCAACAATCCCGATCAGTTTCGGCGCCTTGCCGAAATCATGGAATGCCTGCTCTCTGACGAAGGCTGTCCCTGGGATCGCAAGCAGACCCACGAGACCCTCAAGCCATACGTCATTGAGGAATCCTATGAGGTCTGCGAGGCGATCGATCAGGGAGAGATGCAGGAACTGAAGGGCGAGTTGGGCGACTTGGGGCTCCAGATCGTCTTCCACTCGGCGCTGGCCAAGCGCGCCGGACACTTCGATGTGGACGACGTCTATCGCTCGATCTGCGAGAAGCTCATCCGCCGCCATCCCCACGTCTTTGGCGACACGGAGGCGAACGACGCCGGTGTGGTGCTGCGGAACTGGGAGGCGATCAAGAGGGCGGAGCGCGAGGCCGCGGCCAAGGGCGAGCGGCGTCCCTCGGCCCTCGACGGGGTGCCTGCGGCTCTGCCGGGACTCCAGCGCGCCCATCGACTCCAGACCAAGGCAGCGCGCGTCGGCTTCGACTGGGGCGAGATGGCGCCGGTGCTCGCCAAGATTCGTGAGGAGATCGATGAGCTGGAGGCGGAAATTGCCCCGCTGCGGGACGAGATCGTGGCGCCGGTCAACCAGCGCGACGGCGGCACGACTCCGCCTGGTCGCGAGAAGCTGGCGGGGGAGCTGGGCGACCTGCTCTTCGCCATCGTGAACCTGGCGCGGTTCCTCCAGATCGACCCGGAACAGGCCATCCAGCAAACGAACCGCAAGTTCCTGCGGCGCTTCCACTACATCGAGCAGGTGTTGGCCGAGCGCGGCACCACGCCCGCCGAGTCGACGCTGGCGGAGATGGACGCCATCTGGGAAGAGAGCAAGCGGGCGCTCCCCGCCGAGGGGTGAGCGCCGCGGCGCTTACTTGAGCCCCGTGCGGGCGATGCCTTCCACGAAGAACCGTTGCAGGACGAAGAACATGATGACCACCGGCATGACGGTCAGCGTGCTGGCGGCCATCAGGATGTGATAGTCCATACCCGCGTCCTCGCTCAGGTTCTGCAACCCCACCATCAGCGTGCGCTTGGCGGGCGTCGACGTGACGATCAGCGGCCACAGCAGCGAGTTCCAGTTGTTGAGGAAGTCGAAGATGCCCGCCGTGATGAACACCGGCACGGAGAGCGGCACGACCACCTGCCACAGATAGCGGAAGCGCGAGGCGCCGTCGATGCGCGCCGC
>WGMQ01000111.1 GCA_016125005.1 bacterium
GAAGGTGGAACGGTTCTTCGCTTGGCTGGGGAACTATCGCCGCTTGCTCGTCCGCCATGAGTACTACGGCATGAACTTCCTCGGGTTCGTCCAGTTCGCTTGCGTGATGATCCTGCTCAAGAGATTATGAGACCACTTCTAATCGAGATGCAGGCACTACTCGGCCACGAAAATCTCGCCGTCACGCTACGTTGCTACGTTCGAGTGTATAGCCAAGTTGCATCGCGCCGAGTCGCGGAATTGCAGCGGGCCAAGTGCCCGTCGATGCGCGCCCTGGGTGAACTGCTGCCCGCTTAGAAGGGACCCACTTCGATCATCAACCAAGCCCGCCGCGACCCCGTTAAACGGTCGCGGCGGGCTTCTGATTGCGCCCCCAGACGCGCAGATACGCGCCCTGGCGCAGGGCGGCGCAGCCTGTCCCTTCGGTGACGTTGTGAATGGGAGCTACGAGTCGCTATTCGTGAACAGCTACCGTTAAACTTTCACAGACCACTGATTTCAAATAAGTTGGAAAACTCGATCCTCAATCACCCAACTAGGGTCTAGCGCTCCAGAGCTTTTGCGGCAGAGGCCTGACATCGGTACCTTTGCGCGTCAATGATGTATCAGCGTAGAGAAAACCGGCAGAATCCAGAGACCATGTTAAAGCTAAGGATGTGATGAGGGCGCTGAATATGGGCCGTAATAGTTTAGTTTCGGCTGGTGCCTTCCTGGGCTCATTCTGCTCAGTTCACCCATCAGGTTGGCAGAGCAGCGCGGGAATGTTGGTGGGCCCTAGTCGATCTGCGTTGGCGTTTTTTTCCGGCATTCGCGGTGGGCCGGCTTGCGCTTTCGGGTGGCCAGAGGCGGGATGGAACGGAGCAATATGCGCTCATTTGATGCGCGTTTCTTGGAAGCTCCCATTGGACTAGGAGGGAATATGCGGCGTTCAGCAGTCCAGGTTTATGTCGGCAGGCGACTCGGTGAGGAACGCGCCGCGTTGGACTATACTCAGGCGGAATTTGCGAAGATCATTGGATGCAGTCAGCCTCAGTACGGTCGCTATGAGAATGGAACGCGTGGGATTTCCGCGTCGGAATTACAGGAATTGGCGACCACGTTGCAGATGCCCATCGAATCCTTTTTTCCGGCTCCTGATCGAGGAAAAATCGATAACTCTGAGAAGGAGTTGTTGGAGGCATGGCGCTCCCGGAAGCTGGGTGTGGTGCTCCGCCTTGTCACCGAGCGCTTTGGGTGAACAATTTATTCCAATTGGAATGAGCACCCCTTTTCGCTTCCTGCGTCATTGACGAGATTGGTTCTTGACGGATCGATCTCAAGCCCCTATTTATCGACTGTTGCGTCGGGAAAGGGACGGTTCTCAAGGAAACTAGTAGTCCCGCGATTATTCCAAGTATGCAGCCTACATTGTCTCATGGCTATGGAGAGATCCGGCCTTGAAACCATGGAGCGCGCAGAAGTTTGGAAGATCGCGAAACATATTCGAATCAAGAAGACCGATTCCCGGATGCCTACCTTCCCCTGCATTATCGCTCGGTGTTGGAGGCGGTCGGGGTCTGCACAAAGACGCTGAAGCGTGCGCTGGAGGAACATCCCGAGCAGTTCGCTCCGGACGCCTTTCAGGTCATCCTGATTGGGACGAAAACGAGAATCTACCGCTTCAACCCCGCGCGCCATTTGGTCAGCTTAAAGGAGGGTCGCACGTGGCAAGACAAGCAGTCGGGTGGAAAGTGTATAGACGAGGCAAAGCCCTGTGGGTCTCGTGGTCGGGAGGGGGTGGGGAGAAGGTCCGCAAGCGTCTCGTCGACACGCATGGTGGAAAGATCGACGCCGGGACCCCCGCGCGGATCATCAACCAATGTGCCGCCACCCTCTACGAAGCGTGGTGCCGAATGGCTGAGGCTCCAGACCGGGAAGAACTCGACGTCATCGGATTGACGGACGCCTTTTCGCGCGCCCATGCCTCCGGGTGGAAGAAGCTCAGCATCAAGAACTACGCCTTGTGGATGCGTAACATGGAAGAGTTTCTGGGCCAGGAAACCCTTCTGAGAAGCATCACTCCAAGGCGGGCTGAACAGCTGAAACAGTGGCTGCTTGCTCGTCCCATTCGCGGCGGCGAGACGCTGTCAACGCGGTCCGTGAAGGATCGGATGGAACTCTACGAGCGCATGTGGGAGTGGGCGATTCGGATGGAGTTTGCCGACAGCAACCCCTTCAAGCGAATCACCCGCGTCGTGTCCTCACCCACGCGTGAAAAGGCGCCCTTCACGACGGAAGAAGTGACCAGGCTGCTGCAAACGGCGAGCGAGAAAATGGCGTGGTTCTACCCGGTGGTCCTGACGATCGCTGTGACAGGATCGCGGCGGGGTCCGATCCCGTTCATGGAGGTGAGGGATCTGGACGAGGATCGCGGAACGTTGAAGGCCCGTGACGAGATTTCGAAACGCGACAAGGGACAGCTCTACCATCTTCCTTCCGGCCTCGCGGAAGTCCTGCGGAGTACCGCGCAAGGTCGGGCGCCGGCTGAACGTCTCTTCCTGACGAATCGGGGACGACCACTTGGCGGCAAGATTTTCGATCCTCCGCGGGAAACACGAAAGCCTCTGCCGCCGAACTCGCGTGCGTGGTATCGGCTGCAACTGCTCGCGGGCGTTCGTGCGCGCTGGGTACACAACCTGCGTCGCGCGGGGGTGACGAATCTTGCCGAGGCCGACGTCACGATGGAGAAGATCGCGTCGGTTACTGGCCAGACGCCGGAAGTGGCGCGTGAGTATTATTTATCGAGGGGGAGTGCCTCGTAGCGCGAGGCGATGGAAAAGCAGGCTGGCCTCTATGGAGAGGGGTCGGGGGCCTGCGAGAGGGAGGAGGAGCAGGGAGTCGTCGAGCTTCGCCCGGAGGCTATTGACGCCGACACTTTGGCGGCCCTGATTGGCGCCGTCATCGACCTGGATCGGGATAATTCAGGCACTGTTCCCGAAAAAAGCTCGCGAATCCAATGATATCGATGGTGAAGAAAAATGGCGGACAGGCAGGGATTCGAACCCTGGATAGGGGGTTAGCCTATACACGCTTTCCAAGCGTGCGCCTTCAGCCGCTCGGCCACCTGTCCGCAACAGGGACTGGCATTGACCGGGGCTGTCGCGGGCGGGTCAATCCCATTCGACGTGGAAAATCGATGTTCCTTTCCCGTCCGCGAGGGGGGGAGATTCCCTGACACCTGCATTGTGGAGCGTTTCCCGGTTGCTCTGCTCGGTTCCCGGTGGGCATGGTGTCTGCGTATGCACTATACTGAAGTCAGTGGATTCGATCCAGAGGACTTGAGCGATGACCAAGCTAAGAACAATTGCCAGCCTGTTGCTGACTGCCTCGCTGATGGGGACGGCGTCGGCCGATATTCTCGTTCTTGTCGACGGAACCCGTCTTGAGGGCCGCGTCGATTCGGTCTCGGGCACGCGCGAGTTCCTCGCCTTTACCAGCGGCACCGGGCGCATCGAGTTCCCCCTTTCGCGTATCAAGGAGCGCATTGAGGAGTCCGACGCGCAGGACTGGACCCGCGTCGGCAACCAGTTCCTCGACGCCAAGAACCTGACCTTTGCGGTGCAGATGTTCCAGAAGGCATTGGAGGCCGATGCCGAGTTCAAGCCCGCAGCGGAGGGCCTGACGAGGGCACAGGAAGCGATTAATGCCCAGCAGGAGGCACGTCGCACCTCGCTCCAGGAGGGCATCGCCAAGGAACTCGATAGCATTGATGGCCTCATCAAGACCGAGCGTTTCAAGGAGGGTCAGGAGGTGCTGGCGAAGGTTCTGGCCAGCGACACGGCGAGCGACGAGCAGCGCACCACCGCCCAGCGGATGCTGCGGGACCTGCACCTGGCGTGGGCCTACTCGCGCTGGGATCGCACGGACGCCGCCGGTGCCGAGGAACAGTACCAGCGCGTCCTCGAGATGGATCCGACCAATGAGGAGGCGCGCGACCGCCTGCTCCTCATCTGGAAGGACAATCCTTCCAAGCGTCCCGAGGTGCTGAAGGCCTACCTGGCGAAGCTCGCGGAAGATCCCAACAACCTGCAAACCAACCAGATTGCGGGCGATTTGCTCTATCGCGAGGAACGCTGGGAGGAGGCCATTGAGCCCTTCACCAAGGTGTCCTCCTCGGCCCGCTTTGCCGGTCAGGGCTATGACGCAAAGCTCCGCCGTGCCTACCAGATGGCCATCAACAAGCGCGCGGATCAGGGGAATCTCGACGCGGCAATCAACCTGTCGCAGCAGATGTTCGGCGTGTTCCCCAACGAGGACCGCACCAACCTGACGATCCTGACCTACGAGCGCGACAAGTCGCGGCTCGCCAGCGACGACTACGACGGCAAGGCAGCACTCGCGCGGCGCCTCTACAACGAGGGCCTGACGCAGTACGCGGAGCGAGAGGCTCAGCTTATCCTGCGCTACGCACCGGACAATGCCACGGCCGTTGCGATCCTGCGCTCCGAGGCCGAGTCCCGCTTCCAGCGCATCCAGGAAAACTTCCAGGCGCAGGAGTACCAGATCGCCCTGAACCTCGCTTCGAACTTCATCCAGAACGAGAAGCGATTCGGCGACCTGGTCAACAAGGCCGATGAGATTATGCGCAAGGCCGACATCGAGATCCAGCGCACCCAGCGCGCCAACCGCGAGACCGCCTCGCGCATCGCCGAGAATGGCATCACTGCCTACAATGAGGCACTGCGCTACGTCGATCAGATGACCGACTCGAACCGCCGCAGCGACACCTACGTGGTGTCGCCGAAACAGCAGGCGATCGTCAACGCCCAGCGTGCCGTGGAGCGTTTCGACACGGCGCTGAAGCTCGACCCGACCATCGGACCGCCCTCGGGCATGGACATTACGGCGCGCCGCCGCGACGCGGTAAGCCTCCTGTCCCGTCTGACGGCCGGCGCGATTCCGCTCACCCGCAAGCCCGTCAGCAGTTCGCGCTGAGCGACGCGCATCACGCCCCTACAAAGGGGGAGCATGACCATGCCCACTAGTACCCGCTTTGCGGTCGCCGTCCATG
Organism: bacterium; assembly: GCA_016125005.1. Taxonomy (GTDB): domain Bacteria; phylum Sumerlaeota; class Sumerlaeia; order SLMS01; family SLMS01; genus WGMQ01. The sequence goes on from WGMQ01000111.1 coordinate 5,051, forward strand.
TGCTTTCCGCTCTCGCCCTTCATGAGGGGAAGCCGGTCTGCTCGGACCTGCTGGCGCAAAGCGCCGGTACAAACCCCGTCGTCATTCGCCGCCTCCTGGCCATGCTCGCCAAGGCCGGACTCGCGCGATCACAGCCGGGCGTCGGGGGCGGCACGGTCCTCACCCGCGAACCGGATTCGATCACGCTGCTTGAGGTCTACCTGGCAGTGGAGGACGCCGCCCTGTTCGCCCTCCCCCGCTGCGCCCCCAACGAGAACTGCCGCGTCGGGCGCTCCATCTCGCCGATCCTCTGCAACGTGACCTCCCGCGCCCAAAAGGCGATGGAAACCGAGCTCCAGTCCATGACCCTGGCCGACGTCGTGCGCGGGATGTAACCCGCTTTGCCGTTGCGCGGGCGGGGAGCCGTCTCGCATCATTGGAGTTCCTGTCCTTGGACGGGTGACCAATTGAACCACTTGAGGTGATTCCATGAGCAACTCCGGACCCATGCCTGATGCAACCAGGCGGATGCCGATTGCCATCATGGACACGACGCTGCGCGACGGCGAGCAGACCCACGGCGTGTCCATCCCGGGGCACGAAAAGCGAATTATTGCCGAGCGCCTCCTCAGTGAAGTGAAGGTCGATCGCGTTGAGGTGGCGAGCTGCCGCGTTTCCCGCGGCGAGCAGGAGTCCCTGGCGCGCATCATGGAGTGGGCCGAGCCCGCAGGGTTCGGCGACCAGATCGAGGTGCTCTCCTTCGTCGATCACATGTCGTCGGTCGACTGGCTGACGGGAGCCGGGTGCCGTCGCATGAACCTGCTGACGAAGGGGTCGCTGCACCACTGCGAGAAGCAGCTCCGCAAGACCCTCCCCGAGCATCTGGCCGACATCGAGAAGACGATCCGCTATGGCTGCGAGAAGGGCGTCACGACCTCCATCTACATGGAGGACTGGTCCAACGGTGCCATCAACTCGCCCGAGTATGTCTACGAGGCGATCCGCCACTATGTGGAGTGGCCCGTGGATCGCATCCACCTCTGTGACACGCTCGGCATCCTCTCGACAGACCAGGTCCAGCGCTTCGTTTCCGACCTGCGCGAGCGCTTCCCCCAGGCCCGCTTCGAGTTCCACTGCCACAACGACTACGGTCTGGCGACGGCCAACTGCCTCATCGCCGCGCAGCTCGGCGTGGCGGGGCTTCACGTGACCGTCAACGGCCTTGGCGAGCGCGCCGGCAATGCGTCCCTTGCCGAGGTCATCACGGTCCTGCGCGATCACAGCCAACGCGACACCATGGTGGACGAGACCAAGCTGAAGGAGATCAGCCGTCTCGTCGAGGCGTTCTCCGGCAAGCGCATCTCCGCCAATGCCCCCATCGTCGGCAACGACGTCTTCACGCAGACGGCAGGCATCCATGCCGACGGCGACAAGAAGGGGAACCTGTACGAAAGCCGCCTCTCCCCCGCCCGCTTCGGACGCGACCGCGTCTATGCGCTCGGCAAGCTCTCGGGGCGCAGCAACCTCGACTTCAACCTCGACAAGCTCGGGCTGACACTTTCCCCCGATGACCGCAAGGTCCTCCTGGAAAAGATCGTGGATCTGGGCGACAAGAAGAGCATCGTCACGACCGAGGATCTTCCCTTCCTCATCATGGACACGCTCTCGGCCCCTGATCGCTTCACCTTCAGCGTCCTCGAGTGCGTCATCACGACGACCCTTTCCATGAAGCCCGCGGCCAACATCAAGGTGCGCTTCAACGATCACGAGTACGAGGCCATCGCCATGGGCAATGGCGGCTACGATGCCTTCATGAACGCGCTCAGGAGCCTGAACCTTGGCCTGGAATTGCCGCGCCTGCTCGACTTCGAAATTCATATCCCGCCGGGCGGCAGTACAGACGCCCTGGTCGAGGCGACGATCACCTGGGAAGGCAACATCAAGACCCGGGCTGTCTCCAGCGACCAGGTTCTCGCTGCCGTGAAGGCAACCGAACGCATGATCAACCTCATCTCCTCGGGCATGCACCGCTCCCTTTCCACGGAAGCGGTCAGCACCGACAAGGTGATGGTCGAAAGCCTGACGTGACCCATTCAAGCCACGCCAAGAACGCCGAGCCCGATGCCGGGGGAGTCACCTCCCCCGGCTTCTCGCGTCCCGTGACCGACGATGAGTGGGAGACCTGTCGGGCGCTCATTCCCTGCGATGAGATCGGCTATCTGGTCGCCATCTTCGAGGCCTACGAGAACGAGTTCCTGGTGCGCACCGAACAGCGCGGCATGGGCCTGGTCCGCATTTGGTACCCGAAGATCTTCCGCCCGACGCTTGACCGCGTCTTCAACGAGTTTCGCGCCGACTTCCCGGTCGATGTCCTGGGCTTCAGCCCGGGCATGGACGGCCTTGACGAGGTTTATCCGGACTGATGCCGCCCCTTGCCGATTCGCTCCGCCAGCAACGCGAAGCCTACGATCCCAACCTCTTGCCGCCTTGGGATCTACGCCTCGGGCTGTACCTCTTTTGTGCGGCGACCGCCTTCGTTATCCTGTCGCTGACCGCCTATACCTACAACATCGACGATGTAAAGATCCCCGGCCTCTTCATCGGCGGGGGCGTGTGCCTCGCCTACTGGTCCCTGCTGCTCGTCGGCGGGCGCATCGAAGCGCCGCCGCGCCTTGTCTGGATTCCCTACGTTTGCTATCTGGCCGCCTGCACCGTCTCGACCATGACCGCTGCTCCCTTCGCCAAGTGGATCGGCTGGTATTACGTCCAGTACAACACCGCACTGCTGGGTTTCGTGCTGCTTGGGTCGTCGGTCATCACGACGAAAAAGATGGCGGAGCTGGCGCTGAAGTTCTGGGTGTTGCTGACCTTCGTGACCACCGCCTTCGGGTTGATCCACTATTCGGGACTTCTGGAGGCCTTCTACCGCGCGACCTGGGGCGACCTGCCGCTGGTCCCGGAGCGCCGCCTCCAGGCGCTCGTCAAGACCTTCACCGGCGCGCGCAGCATGTTGTCGACGATCCTCAACGTGCAGTTCTTCGGCAACTTCCTGCTGATGACGCTCCCCATCACGCTGTCGTGCCTTGTCATCATCTTCCGCAACCTCCAGCGCATGTCCCGCGCAGGACAGAACACCGCCCGGCCCATGACCTGGTCCGTCATCGCGGGGCTGACGATGGTCTTCACGCTCACCTGCGTCTTCACCACCTACGCCAAGTCCTCGATCTTCCTCCTTCCGGCGATCCTGCTGGTCTACGCGGCGGCGGTGTACCTGTTCTGCGGCATCCGCCGGATTCCGTACTTCGGACTGATGGTGGTCCTTGGGATCATCATGGGCGCCACCGTGCTGGCGTTCGTCTGGGCGGACCTCACGCGCGAGTTGAAGAACGTGGAGGAAAGCATGGCGCCGCGCCGCATCATCTGGGGTGGCGCGTGGCAGATGTTCACCAGCAACCCGCTGCTGGGCGTGGGGCCGGGCGCGTTCCGCATTTACTTCCCCGAGTACCGCAGCCCCGACTATCACCTGACCCGCATCAGCAACGTCACCATGTACGCCCACAACTGGCTGCTGGATATCTTTGCGGAGACCGGCGCCCTCGGCGCGGTCGCCTATCTGGCGTTCCTCGGCAGCATCTGCTGGCTCGCGTGGCGGGCGCTGCGCACCTGCCCCGATCCAGTGCTTCGCATCGCGGTCGTGGGCGGCATTCTCGCCATCGGAGGCCTGCTCGGCGGATCGTCGACCACGCCGATGTCGCGCTGGCCCGTCGGCTCGGTGTCGCTTCATGCCATCATCGGCACGGCGCTCGGCATCGTGCTGCTGGCGCTTCGCGACCCCGCCAAGGTCCTCCCCACCGCGCCCCCGTTCAACAAGCTGAACCCCTGGCCGCCCGTCCGCCAGTTCCATGCGGTGCTGGCCGTTGCCGCCGTGGCCTTCGCTCTCTCCGTCACCCACAAGTCCACGCGCATGTTCGAGGCCGCCTACTACCACAACGAAGGGCTTGGCATCTCCGAAGGCATTCCCGCACACCTGCTGGGCGATGGCACCGTGATCACCAACCCGCGCGTCGCCGAGTACTTCCGTCAGGCGGAGGCTCTCTTCGATCGCTCGCTGGAACTGAACCCCAACAGCCCGACGACGCTCTACAAGCTCGCCCACGTCCACAATCGCCTGGGCGAGACCGAGGCCGCCCTCGAGGACTACCGTCGCCTGCGCGAGCTTTCTCCCGACTACGCCGAGGTCCACTTCAACCTGGCGGTCATCTACTACAACCTCGCCGCCGAGACGAAGGATTCCCAGTCCGAAAAGGCCCGCGAGTACATGGCCGAGTCCCGCAAGGCCTTCGACCGCGCCTCGCAACTCAGTAACAAGATCTCCGTCTGGTATTACCGCGCCAACGCCTACGAAATCTCTCCCGAGTACTATCCCGTGGGAAGTCCGGAGGAAGCGAAGTTCCTCGCCGAGGCGGGCGACGTGTACCTCCATTGCAGCACGCTGCCTGTCTCTCAAGTGATCCAGGAGGACAATCAGGTCCAGCGCGAGACGGAGCTTCGGGCCAGTGCGCTGCGCAAGGCCGCCGATTGCTACGGCAAGGCGGGCGAGTGGCTGAAGGCGGCGCAGGCCGCCGAGCTTTATCTCAAGCAGGCTCCCCAGTCCCTTTCCGCGCTTCAGCTCGCCGTCTTCGATTACCAGAAGGGTGGAAAGCCGGAGGAGGCCCTCCGCGTCATCGACGAACGCCTGGCCGCCAACCCGCTCAACGGCGACTTGCAGTTCCTCCGCTACACGACGCTCAGAGACGCGGGCCGCACCGCCGAGGCCGAGTTGCAGGGCAAGTTTTTGCTGGTCCTCCAGTCCCGCCTCGCCGAAATGTCTACCTCGTTGCTGTCACCGGAAAAGATCAACGCGCTGCGGGCCCAATTGGCCAGCACCGCCCCCAGTCCCGCTCCCCAGGTTACTCCATGAAGCCCACACCCGCCCCCATGCCCGTCGGTACCCGTTGTCGCGTGCGCGTCCCCGCGTCCACGTCGAACCTGGGACCGGCCTTCGACAGCGTTGGCTGTGCCGTGTCGCTCTTCAACACGTTCACCTTCGAGGTCCAGCATCCGGGCACCGAGCCGCTCGTGGAACTTTCGGGCGAGCGCTCCGCGGGCATCCCCGCGTCGCCTCGCAACCTGGCCCTGACCATTGCCCGCGGCTTCTATGAGCGCGTCGGCGTCGCCCCGCCCGTGCTGGGGCTTCGCGCGGAGATCGACATCCCGAGCGCCCGTGGCCTCGGAAGCAGTAGCACCGCCATCGTCGCCGGCATCGTCGCGGCCAACGCACTCCTTGGTGGGATCATGAATACCGCCGAGCTGTTGGACGTGGCCGTTGAGTTGGAGGGACACCCGGACAACGTGGCCCCTGCGCTCCTTGGCGGCATGGTTATCAGCGCCTCCGAAAGTCGCCCCCTCGCCTACCAACGCATTGCCGTCCATCACGACGTCAGCTTTGTCTTCGTCGTCCCCGACTACGAGGTACGCACCGCCGACGCGCGCCGCGTGCTGCCGTCCACCATCTCGCTCAAGGACGGCATTTACAACGCCTCGCGTTCGCCGCTGATGGTGTTGGCCATGCTGACCGGCGACCTGTCCGCCTTCCCCGGCTGCCTGGACGACCGCTTCCACCAGCCCTGGCGCAAGCCCCTGTTCCGTCACTACGACGAACTGAGCAACGCGGCCACCAAGGCGGGCGCGGCAGGCTTTTGCGTCAGCGGCGCCGGTCCCACGATGCTCGCGATCTGTCGCCGCGAACGCCGCGACGCCGTCATCGGCGGCCTGGCCCGGGCGCTCGGCACGCTTGGGCTCGGCGGCTTCGTGGAGGAACTGACCCCGACCGCATCCGCTACCACAGCGGATATCACCCCCGCCTGACCGGGCATCAGCAAGTAACGCGCGACCGCAGACCAACGAAGGATCCGGACCTTTAGGACCTCCTGCGCACGACTGTTGCGCCTCCGCATCCTGCTTGCGGCGGCTGGCGCATGAGGTTTTCCTGAGTCACGCTTCGACGAATTGGAGATTGAATTGATCGAGATTCTTGCCACCGCCGCCCCTGCCATCGAGCAGGTCGCCGAAGCCGGTATGAAGCATCACACCTCGCCGGTGCTGCAAACACTGGGTGTCGCCATCGTGGCGGGCGTTGCATTGGTGCTGCTGTCGCGTCGCATCGGGGTCTCCGCCATTGTGCTGCTTTTGCTGGGAGGCGTCACCCTCGGACCCCAGGTACTCAACTGGGTGCAACCGGGCACCTTGGGAGCGTCGCTTGGCCCGCTCATTAACCTCGCCGTTGGCCTGATCCTTTTCGAAGGCGGGCTCACGCTCAACCTACACGGCTACAAATCCGCCTCCACGGTCATCAAGCGACTCCTGTCGATCGGAGTGGTGACCACCTGGTTCGGCACGGGCGCGCTCATCTGGTTCCTCTTCAGCGACCTCTTTGGAGGCCGCCCGCTCGCCATGTCGATGCTCGCGGCCAGCCTTGTCATTGTGACCGGTCCCACCGTCATCGCGCCGCTGCTGCGCCGCATCCGCATCCGTGAGAATCTGCACGACATCCTCCATTGGGAGGGCGTGCTGATCGACCCGATCGGCGTCTTCATCGCAGTGCTCATGTTCGAGTACTTCACCGGTGGCGGCGCAGGCGAGGCGGTCGGTGGCTTTGTGGCCCGCGTGGTTGCGGGTCTCGTGGTCGGCACCATCATGGGCTTCGCGTCGGACTTCATGCTGCGCCGACGCTGGATCCCGGATGACAGCCTCAACATCTTCGCGATTTCCGTGGCCGTGCTCACCTTCGTCTTCGACGACTGGCTGGTGCCCGAGTCCGGCCTCCTTGGCGTGACCGTGGCGGGCCTGATCCTCGGCTGGAGGCGCCCGGGACCGCTTCAGGAAATCAAGGAGTTCAAGGCCGAGATCACGGACCTGCTGGTGGGGACGCTGTTCATCCTGCTGGCCGCGCAGCTCGACTTCAAGGACTTCGCCAAGTTCGGTTGGAGCGGCCTCCTGCTCGTGCTCGGCGTCGTCTTCCTGGTGCGCCCCATTTCCATCATGCTCTGCACGCTTGGGACGCCGATGGGGATTCGCGAGCGGATCTTCCTCTCCTACGTCGCGCCGCGCGGCATCGTCGCCGCGTCGATGGCCTCGCTCTTCGCCCTGTCGCTGCGCCAGTACGATTCCTCGTGGTTCCTGGTGACCTTCACCTTTTCCGTGATCGGCTTCACGGTGATCCTGCAGGGCTCCACGGCCGGCCTGCTGGCGCGGCTCCTTGGCCTGCGCCTTCCCGAGCCCGACGGCTGGATGATCGTCGGCGCGCATCCTTTCGCGCGCCGCATCGCCGCCTTCATTCGAGACCAGCGCAAGGTCCAGGTCGTGCTGGTCGACGCCAACCGCCGCGCCGTGGAGGAATCCCGCAGCCAGGGCTTCGACGCCATCGTGGCGGATGCCCGCGACCCGGAGACCTTCAAGCTCGACGAGCTCCGTCGTGTCGGCAATGTGCTGGCCCTCACCGACAACGAGGAACTCAACCAGCTCATCTGCCAGCTCTGGACCTCGCAAGTCGGTCGCGAAAACGTCCATCGCTGGGCCACCAGCCCGCCCGATCCTGGCACCTCAGGCCGTCGCGAGGCTGGCAACGTCGTGTGGCGCAACCTCCCCAAGCCGTCGCTCGTCTCCTCCGAACTGGCCCGCCACGAGGTCACGCTCCTCGTGACCGAGACCCGCTCCGCCGAGCAGCAGGGCGCCCCGATCATCCACATCAGCAAGGAGCAGGTGAAGCTCGATCCCATGCGCGCGGACGGCGACCAAGCGACGCTCGGACCGGGGTCGATCATGCTCCTGCAGCGCTCCACCGATTTCCTGAAGCGAAGCCTCCGCCCCGACCTGATCGTCCGTCTGGAGGAAGTCACCTCTCAGGAGGATCTCTTCCGCGAACTGGTCGAGCGCATCGTCACCGTCGAGCCACGACTTGACCGCGCCCAGGTGGTCCATGAGCTCATCGAGCGCGAGCGCAGCTTCCCCACGGCGCTGGGCCACGGCATCGCCGTCCCGCACGCCTACGGACGACTCCTCGACCGCCGCCTCTGCGCCATCGCCCAGGTTCCCCAAGGCATCGACTTCCAAGCCCCCGACAACCAGCCGGTGCGGCTCGTCTTCCTGCTCCTGAGCCCCCTCGGCGACCCGGAAGGACACCTCGCCACCATGGGAGAAATCGCCCGCCTCGTCAGCGATCAGAGCGTCCGACAACAGCTGATCGAAGAAGCCGATCCCGGCAAGCTGCTCCCACTGATCTCGACGGCACGCGGGTAGGTTCCCGAAGGGCGATTACACTTGGTGGGTGTATAGACGACCCGGCTCCAATCGCATCACCTGCACAAACCAAGGAGACCGCTTGTGCGTGCGCCAGACTCTCTTGAGATGCTTCTCGAGAATCCTCACTTCATCCTGCTGGAGTGCGTCTCGGGGAGCCATGCCTACGGACTGAATCGGCCCTCCTCAGACCGGGACGTGCGGGGTGTCTTCGCTCTTCCGGCGAGCGCCTATCTGGGACTGACCGAGCCGACGCCGCAGGTGTCGGATGCCCGCAGCGATGTGACCTACTTTTCGCTCCGTCGCTTTGCGTCCCTGGCCGCTGATGCAAATCCCAACATGTTGGAGCTGCTCTTCACGCCCGAAGATTCCATGCTCCGCGTCTCCGCTGTAGGGAGGCGATTGCTGGATCAGCGCGAGCTGTTCCTGAGTCGGGCCTGTTACCAATCCCATGTCGCCTATGCCCAGGCCCAGATACGCAAGGCGCGCGGGCAAAACAAGTGGGTGAATCGTCCGCAGCCCGAGAAGCCACCTAGGCAGGAGGATTTCTGCTGGTTCCTGCCGCGCGAGGCGGATGAGCGAGGGCTTCCCATGCGCCCTGTTCCGGTCGCCAATGCCCCAATCCGGCTGGACGAATGCCATGCCGCCGCCTTGGAGCACTCCTCGGAAATGTATCGTCTATACGACTACGGAAGCGAAGCACGCGGTGTCTTCCGTGACGGGCAACTGGTGCTGGAATCGATACCGCTTGGCGATGAGCAGACCCGCTTTGTCGGACTGATGATCTTCAATCGGAACGCCTATGAGGCCGCAATGCGCGATCATCGGAACTACTGGACCTGGAAGAAGGAGCGCAACCCCGCGCGCTGGCAGTCCCAGGAGGAGGACCTGCTCGACTACGACGCGAAGAACATGATGCATACCTTCCGACTGTTGTTGGCCGCCGAGGGTCTGCTGCGGAATGGCGTCCTGAGCGTTCGAGTTGAAGGGGCGGACCGGGATTTTCTCATGGGTATCAGGGAAGGACAGTACAGCTACTCCACCTTGATTGCAGAGGCCGAGCGTCGCACTGCGGCGCTGGAGCAATTGCTACCCACGTCGCCCTTGCCCGAGAAACCCGACCTGCATCGCATTGAGCGGCTGATTCGTGAAGTCACCGAAGAGTGGGAACATGCCAATCGCTGAACTGATCCGGGAAAAGATCGAGGCTGAATCGAGAGAGCGACAAATACGGGTGTTGCTGGCCTGCGAATCAGGCAGTCGTGCCTGGGGATTCGCTTCGCCCGACAGCGACTATGATGTTCGGCTGGTGTATAGCCATTCGCCCGACTGGTTCATGAGCCTGCAGGAGACCCGCGATACGATCGAAGTCATGGATGATGTCACCACCATCGATCTGGCGGGCTGGGAACTGCGAAAGGCGCTGCGCCTGTTCCTTGGCTGCAACCCCACCATGAACGAATGGCTCCTGAGTCCGATCGTGTATAGACAGGAGGACGCATTCGTTGAGCGTCTTCGCGAGCTGATGCCCAGCTACTTCAACCCGCGCAAGGCGGTGCATCACTATCTTGGGACAGCGCGGCAGATCATGCGGCACCACCTGGACGGAGACCGCATCGGAATCAAGAAGGCGTTCTATGTAATCCGCCCCATCGCCGCTGCGGCATGGATCCGAGACTTGGGCGCACAACCACCGACCGACTTCGCCAGACTGTTGGAAGGAACGCCCTCGCCCGAAATCCAGGCCATTCGCCCCCATGTGGAGCAGTTGATCGCCATCAAGGCCAAGGCGGCCGAGAAGGAACCCATACGCCTTCCTCAGCCGCTTTCCGAGCTATTTCATGACGTCTTCCATGCGCTGGAAGAGTCTGCACAATCGATGCCTGCAACAACGTCGGTTGATCCGGCCCCACTCCAGTCGTTGCTTCGGAACTTTCTGAACGCGTAGCAAGCCATCCCGCCCGCGACCGCTTACGTCTTCACGCTCGTCGCGATTTCGATCCGGTAGCGCGCGATGCGCTTGCGCAGCGTGCTCCGCGTGATCCCCAGGATCTTCGAGGCCTGGAGTTGGTTCCCCTTCGTCTGGTTCAGCGCGTGGACCAGCATGGCGCGCTCGATCACGTCGAAGGTCGAGAACTTGTGGCCACGCTTGCGTGCCTCGACGAGCGACCCGAAGACCGGCGCGATCATCCGCTCGATGTCCTGGAAGGAGAAGTCCTCGACCACCGGGCGCGAGATCGGTTGCGACGACGGCGGCACCGGGTCGGGCTGTTGCGGACGCGCTGTGCTGGAGGACTCGGAAACCAGCGAGCGCCGCGACTCGGCCCCTTCCTCCTTCAATCGAATGTCGGTCGGGAGGAGCGTGTCGCTCTTCGCCGTCAGCACCGCGTTGCGGATCGTGTTCTCCAGTTCGCGCACGTTCCCGGGCCAGCTATACGCCACCAGCTTCTCCATCGCAGCCGAGCTGATGCGCACATCCTTCCCCCCGCGCTCGCGCAGCTCGCGCCGCAGGAAGTACTCGATCAGGAAGGGGATGTCCTCGCGCCGCTCGCGCAGCGCCGGCATCTCCACGCGCACCACGTTGAGCCGGTAGTAGAGGTCGGGGCGGAACTTCCCTTCCTCCATCATTTCCTCCAGGTGGCGATTCGTTGCCGCGATGATGCGCACGTCCACGCGAAGCGTCTCCGTGCCGCCGATGCGCTCGAACTCGCCGCTTTGGAGCACGCGCAGGATCTTCGTCTGCGTCGCCAGCGACATGTCGCCGATTTCGTCGAGGAAGAGCGTCCCGTTCTGCGCCATCTCGAACTTGCCGATGCGGCGCGCCGTGGCGCTCGTGAAGGCACCCTTCTCGTGGCCGAACAGCTCGCTTTCGAGAAGCGATTCGGGAATCGCCGCGCAGTTCACCGCCACAAACGGCGAGGAGTTCCGTTCGCTGTGGCTGAAGATCGCGCGCGCCACCAGTTCCTTGCCCGTGCCACTCTCGCCCGTGATGAGCACCGTCGCGTTGCTGGTGGCCACCTGGCCGACCATCTTGTAGACGCGTTGCATCGCCTCGCTCTTGCCGATGATCGGCTCGCGGTACTCCTCCTCCTCAAGACGCGGCTGATAGCTCACCGCCGACTTCATGTCGTGCGCCACCTTCAGCGCCTCGCGCACCACCTCGCAGAGCTTTTCCACGCTGAACGGCTTGATGAGGTAGTCGTAGGCGCCGTTCTTCATCGCCTCGATCACATTGGCCGAGGTGGAGAATGCCGTCATCATGATGACCAACAGCTTTTGGTCGAGCGCCTGGATTTTCTTGAGCGTTTGCAGTCCGTCCATGCCCGGCATCCGCAGGTCCATCAGCACCAGGTCCGGCTTGTTCGCGCGGATCGCCTGCAACGCCTCGGCGCCGCTGTACGCCGCGTCGATGTCGACGTCGTCCTTCTCGAAGACTCGCCGAAAGCCCGTCACCACATCGCGCTCGTCGTCCACGACGAGGATTCGCTGACGCCCGCTCGTTGTCGCTGCACTCATGCTTCGCCTGCCTCCTGGTTGAGCGGAAGTGTCACGGTAAAGGCACTACCGACCCCGGGCTGGCTCTTCACACGGATGGTCCCACCATGGCGCCGCACCAGCTTGTTGGAGATGAAGAGCCCCAGACCTGTACCGTCGGGCCTTGTGGTGAAGAAGGGATTGAAGATCGACTCGATGTGCTCCACGGGGATGCCGACACCCGTGTCCTCGACCACGCAACGCACGCACGGCCCGAGTGCCCGGTCGCTCGCGAGGCGCGTCTTCACCCGCAGTGTCCCGCCCGGCTTCATCGACTCCAGCGCATTCACCATCAGGTTCAGCAGCACCTGCTGCACCTGACCCGGATCGACGGCGATCGGCGGCAGTTTGGGATCGAGCGTCAGCTCCACGCCGATGTGGGCCTTCGTCAGCTTGTAATTGAGGAACAGCAGCAGTTCCTCCACGAGTTGGTTGATCTGCGTGGAGACCCGACGTGACTCGCTGCTGCGTGCCATGTTGAGCGTCTGCTCGACGATCTGGTTGATGCGCTCCAGCTTTTCCGTGACGATGGCCACGTCGTTGCGCGTCTGTTCGGTCTGCCCCGGTGCCTCGCGAATGCTGTGCATTAGCAGGTTGATGATCGTGATGGGATTGCGGATTTCGTGGGCGATTTCCGCCGCCAGCGTCCCGAGCAATGAGAAGCGCTCCGCCTGGCGTAGGTTGTCCTCCAACAGTTGAAGCCGCTCCATGCGGCGCGAGTTCTCGATCGCCATGGCGCCCTGGTTCGCGATGAGCTGGAGCAGTCGCACCTCCGACTCGCGGAAGCGGCGCTGGTCCTCTGTATAGACAGCGAGGACCGCCAGCACTTCGTCCTGAAAGATCACCGGCACCGCCAGCAGTGAGCGCACTCCCTCCTGCTCCGCCAGTTCCACGTTCTGGAACTTGCCGCTCTTCTGCACATCGGGCACACGTAGCGGCTGGCACTTCTTCACAACCGTGCCCAGCAGCGAATTGTCTATACGCACGGCGGGCGCATCGCGCCACGGTTGGCTTGCACCAGCCGCCGCCACGTTCACCAAGTCGCGCGTTTCGGTCACCCGCATCACGACGCAGACCTTGCCGCCGATCGCCTGGAGGCTTTCCGCCGCGATGCGATCCAACAGGTCCTCCAGCGGCCCCGGCTGGATCAACGTTCGGCCCACCGTGAAGAGCGTCTCCAACTCGTTCGCCTGCCGCTTGATGGCCGTGTGGAGCCGCGCCGTCTCCAGAACCTTCACGCTCTGGTTCGCCACCGCCATGCCGAGATCCTCGTCGTCCGCCGTGAACGCGGAGGGTCTCGTCGAATCCACGTTGATGACCCCGATCACCTTGCCATCCAGCAGCATCGGCAACGCCATCTCACTGCGGATGTCCGACTTCAGCCGGACGTAATGCGGGTTCTTTTCCACCTCGTCGACCCGCAACGGCTTCCCCGTCCACGCCACATAGCCCGTCACGCCGACACCGAGTTGCAGCTTCAGGCTCTTCCACAGGCGCGGCGGGATGTTGATCGCCGTCTCGATGTTCAGGACCCCCTTGCGGTGATCCACAAGGGCGATGGACCCGCTCGTCGCGTTCGTGATGCGCACCACCTCCAGCAGCAGCAGACGCAGAACCTCCTGCGGCTCGAGGGTGGTGTTCACGATGTTGGAAATCTTGTACAGCACCTCGAGCCGTTCGAGGCGGGCGAGGACTTGTCGGATCGAACGGGTCAAGAAATGTGGCTCCTTCGCGCGGCACCAATGAGCAAGCAGTGCCCAAAGAGAACCCATCTCGTCAACGAAAGAGACGACATCAACAGGTGACACCTATTGGAAACGGTCTACACAAATGACTGAAGGATATTGTCTTAGCGCATAAGTGTACAAAATCGACCATCACAGAATGAGGCATGGATATGAGGGCGAAGCCCCCCGAATCCCGCCCATCAGCCCGGGGTGTGGCTTGAATTGCACGTCACTGGGAACAAAAAAACCGCGGGGAAGGCCCTTTCGGAACCATCCCCGCGGTGAAGTGCTGCTTGGAACTGAGACGAGCCGTTAGTCGGCCAGCGTGGTCCAGTCAGAGACGTTGGCGGAGGCGTCGCCGAGGTACCACTCGGAGAAGCCCGTGATGCCGTTGATCGTGACCGTGTTGCCGGACGGGGTGACCGTGTAGCTGCCAGCAACCGAGCCGCCCGACACGCGGAAGGCGCGGTTGACCGTGATCGAACCGACGTTGGCCGCGTCGTAGTCCCAGGTCAACGTGGCGGTGAAGCTGCCAAGGCCCGAGCTGGTGATATCGAGGTACTCGGAAATCAGCTTGCTCGGGTCACCGATGCCAGCGCCGGGGCTGCTGATCGGACCGACGAGGCGCTGAACGGTCAGCGTGCCGCCGGGGGTGGCGCCCGTCAGGGCGATGGTGACGTTTAGGCCGTTCGTCATCGGGAAGACCAGCGTTTCGGTCGCCGCGGTGACCGTCTGGGTCAGGGCGCCGTTCACGGTCGGGTTCACTTCAATCGTCACCGGGCTGCTGTAACCAACGTTGCCCGCCGTGTCGCTCACGGCGACGCGGTAGGTGTAACGTCCGCCAGTGGCGAAGGTGACGGGGAAGGTGCTACCGGAGGCCACCGCGCCGGAGGGGCCGTAGGAGGTCAGACCGGGGGCGATGACTTCGAGGGCAACGGTGTCCTGCGGCGTGTTGCCGAGACCGGCGCCATTCAGGATCGTCGTGGAGAAGGTCAGCGTGTCCGTGGTTCCGATGAGCGTGGAATCCACCGGGCCGGTCAGCGTGGCTGTCGGCGCGGTGCGATCCAGAATCCAGGAGAAGACGCCCGGCTGGTTCACCTTGTTGCCGTACTGGTCGGTGGCGGTCGAGCCCGCACCCGTCTGGCCAACGATCAGGCCGTAGACGCCGTCGGTGGTGTTGTACGAGGAGAGGTCAAAGCTGACCGTCGTGTCGCCGGGGTTCCAGGTGATACCGAGGCCGCTGAGGCTGACCGGGCTGAAGTCGCGGGAGAGCGAAATGTCCGCGAGGGCCAGATTGTAGATCGGCTCGTTGAAGGTGACGGAGACAGCACCGATCGGTGCATTCACTGCCGTCGGGATGGCGGAGGAGGAGGACTTGCGTGGCCCGATACGGTCGTGGGTCCAATCGAAGTCGGCGGCAGCGCTCAGGTTGTTCGGAGCGGCCGTGGCAGAAGCAGCGCCAGCGCCGACCGTGAGGCTGACCGGTCCGTGACCGGGGGTCGCATTGAAGGTGTAGGTCGTGGCGTTGACCGCGACGAAGCTGGAGAGCGTCGCATTGACGGCAGAGATATCGCCGATGGCGAAGCCGGTGACATCCTCGTTGAAGGTCATGGTGAAGGCAATGGCGCCCGTGCCGCCGGCCACGCCGCCGTCGGTCACACTGCCGCTGGTGATGACAGGGGTCGGCAGTTCGGCAACCGTGTTGCCAGTGACGGTGTAGTCCGCCGCCAAGGTCTGCGCCTGGTTGTCAGCAAGTCCGGAAGCGGCGAGCGTGATGGTCACGGCGCCCGTTGCGGGTGTGGTGAAGCCGCTGAAGATGTACGGCCCGAGGTTGCTGCCGCTGACAGCGGTAGCGGCGCTGCCGTTGACCGTCAGGTTGCCCGCGGGAACCGTCACCATCGGCTGGTCAAAGGTAACGCTGAACTGCGTCAGGGGACCGGTAAGGAAGCTGTTCGAGAGGGAGGCGGCGCTGACCGTCGGCGCCAGCAGGTCGTTCGAGCAGTTGTAGTTCTTGGCGGTTGCAAGCGACCGAGGGGAAACAGCAGCGGCGGTGAAGTCGCTATTGCTCTGGTTCGTATCGGTGCAGCCGGCACCAGCACGCTGGTGGGAGTTGGCAACGGTGAGGGCGCTGGCGCTTGTGGTTCCTTCGCGATAGTTGGCGGTGCCCCAACCAAGATAATCGACGATCGCGGTGGTAACCGTGGGGGCACCAGTACCGCTGTTAACCAGCGTCGTCTGGTTGTTGGTGAGAGCGACTTTGCCACCAGCAATGAGGTAGTTGGCGGTAAGGATGGCCTGGTCGCCGGTGAGGGCCACACCGTTGGCACCGGCCGTTGTGCGGGTGAGGAGCAGGTAGCTACGACCGGGGATGACCGTATTGGCGGCGATATTGTTGCGGGTATAGTTGCCCGACGTGGCCGTGGGCGAAGAGTACTGAATGGCCCAAGCGGTGAGGGTCACATCGTCGTAAGACTGGTTGAAGAGTTCGATGAAATCGCGCTGATAAGCAGCCCCAGCGTCGCCGCCACTGGCGTAAACTTGGCTGATGACAACCTGGGCGGGGAGTTGGGATGCGGTGGCGAGGCCTGCGATGGCGCAGGCGGCGGCGAAAGTTCGCTTTAAACTAATCAGAAAAGACATGGCAGGGGTCTCCAAAGTCAGGGTGGGGATCATCAGTGTTTCCACTGATTTTCACGGCGTTGTCCATTAGGTTGGGGCGTTGACGGCCCTTAGTCAAGCAAGACGGACGGTATTTCATTCCGTTTTTGGGGAGCGCTAAGGACAGCCGCTTTATCCGGTTGCGAAAATGGGTGACCCCCGAAGAGGGTCACCCATTTGTTCATCATCGCGTTGCTGGAAACTTCGGCGGCCTGCGGGTGCAGACGCGCCGAGGTGTTTCGGTTACGGGAAGGGGATGTAGGGGATGTTGTTCAGCGACCAGCCGTAGAGGATCACGGCGTCGAGGTTGTTGACTTCGCCGTCGCGGTTGATGTCGGCGGCGGTGATGCGGATCGTGGTGAAGTCACGCAGGCCAAGGAAGGCTTCGAGGACGGCCACGGCGTCGGCGTTGTTCACGATGCCGTCGCTGTCGGTGTCACCGAGACCGGGGAAGTCGAACTCGTTGGCGGGGTCGGAACCCTGGGCGACTTCGTAGTCGTCACGGTAGCCGTCGCCGTCGGAGTCGAGCGAGCTGTCGTTCGGGTCGATGGCGGCAACCAGGCCGTCGCCGTCATTGTCGATCGAGTAGGACGGATCGGGAGAGCCCTGGTTGTTCGGGTCGTTGATGTCGAGCGGATCGGTTCCGTTGGCCACTTCAACGCCATCGGGAACGCCGTCGCCGTCGGTGTCAGCGGCATTCGGATTGGTACCGAGAGCCGTTTCCTGATAGTCGAACAGGCCGTCGTTGTCGGTGTCCACGACTTCGGATTCCTCGGGGAGGAAGCCGGTCACGTTGACGCCGAGAGAGACACGAGCACCGGTGCCGTTGATGATGCCGGCGTCGTCATCGGGACCAGAGGCATCGCCCCACCAGTTGCCGGTGGCAACCACGTCACCGAGGCCCGGGGTGTTGTTCTCGATAGCCGTGCCGTTGACGTCAAAGTTGCTGTTGCTGACAGTGAAGGCGGTCGGGTTGTCGGAGAGGTTGACGTCGAGGCCGGTGCCGACGAAGTCGGAGAACTTGATGTCGGCGCTGGCGCTGGCACCACTGACTTCGATGGCCACGTCGTTGTTCAGGTACGTGGTGCGGTCGCTGACGAGAGCGCCGTTGCGGATGATGACAGCCGCGTCATTGTTCGAGAACGTGGCGTTGGTCGTGGTGAAGGAGGCGTTGGAGCCGTCGATCAGGACGCCGACCGGGCTATTCTCGATCTTCGAGCCGCCGATGACGGTACCGGAGACAGCGCCAGCCACGGCGCCGGTGCCGATGCCGTTGGGGATCGACACGGCGATGAAGCCGCCGCGGGTCACGTTCGTGATGGAGACGTTGGTCAGTTCGCCTTCGGTGGAGCCGCTGATGACAGCCGGAGCATTCACGCCGTAGGTGTTAGTCTTGAAGAGGATCGGGGAGAGGGTGGCGGAGACCACGCGGCCGTCGGTGTTGATAGCGTTGCGGATCGTGGTGGCGTCGACGAAGTCGATGGTGGTCGTCGGGATGTCGACCGTGTTGGAGGTGCTGGTGGTGGCGCGAGCCATCGGAGCGACCGCGGTCTGGGCCAGGATCACAGCCACGGCACCGGCGTCAGCCGCATTCTGGGCGGCGACAGCGGCGTCAACATTGGCGGTGTCGAGGTTGAGGAGGGCGATCTTGCCGGTGAAGGTGCCGGGGGCGAAAGCGGCAGCGCCGTTCAGGTTGCCACCGGGGGCGAGGGCGATCTCAGCGGTGAGGCCAGCTTCGAGGGCGGCGGAAGCAACGGCCGAATCGAAGGTGGCGGGGCCGCCCGTGCCGTCACGGCCAGCGAGGGAGCCAGTGGCACCGGTCGAGGTGTAGTCGATGTAGCCGTTGTAGCCGAGACGGTTGGAGAACATCGCGCCGTAGGAGACGTTGGACACCGTGCCGCCGGAGATGCGCTGGCGATCGGTCTTGTTGTTGGTGAAGTAGTAGCCGTTGAAGAAGTTGCTGATGCTGTTGTTGCTGAGCGTGTGGCGACGGGGGGTCTCACCGGCCAGCGTGCCGTCGTTCTGGGAAACCAGGGCGATACCGGCGGTGCCGTTGTTCGGGCCCTGGCCGATCAGGGTGTTGTTGGTGATCTGGAAGTTCGCGGCCTTCTTCGAGAAGACGTTGATGAAGATACCCTGGGACTCGAGGTTGGTGCCGTAGTTGCCCTTGATGATCGCGTCGCCGGCGGCGATGCCGTTCGCGGAGCCAAGATTCGTGTTGTGGCCCTGGAACTGGACGAGCTGGCGGCAATCGGCGGCGTAGTTGCCTTCGAACCGGGCGTAGGCGTTGCTGGCGCCAATGAGAGCCATGCCATAGCCGAGGACGTTCGGGATGCCGATGTTCGTGAAGCGGTTGTTGATCACCGTGGAGTTGGTGACGTTCGTGGAGCTGGTCCCCGAGTAGGCGTAGATGCCGAACTGGGACTGGTTCTTCACGATGTTGTTCTGGAACACGAAGTTATTGGCGGTCGAGTAAACGCCGAGGGAGTTACCAACCGGCGTGCCGCTGATGCCGATCTGGGTGGATCCGGGGGTGCCGCCATCGGTGTTGTAGCCGTTGATGGTCACACCATCGATCACGGTGCCAGCGGCAGCCGAATCGACGTAGATCATGTAAGAGGTGCCCCAGTCGGTGGTGCCACCGTTGTGGGCGCCGGCGATCAGGTTGGCCTCAGCGGCGCGGGTCGCAGCGGCCCAGTTGGTGCCGTTGGGGTTCGTGCCGGCGTTCGGTCCAAGGATCGTCACCGGAGAAAGGATGTCGACCTGGTTAACGATATAATCGCCAGCAGCGAGGTTGATGGTGCCGCTAGCGTCAACAAGGGCGAGGCCCTGCTGAAGCGTCTGGACGGGATCACCGATGGTACCAGCACCAGCGGGCGTACCGGTCGTAGCGTCAACGTAAACGACCGGGATGGCGAGGGCCGATCCGGCGGAAAGGAGGGACAGAACTGCGAACGCGGTCCCCTTGAGATAGTGCTTCTTCATAGCAGGGTCCTTTTCCCACATTTGATTCTTTTCACCTGACCGAGACTCGCAACCCACCAAGCTGAGGTAATCCGCCACATGGGGGGGCACGCACGGGCACTGAGACCCACGGCCAAGTTCAAGTACCGCACCTCTTGGCCCCCCCCAGCGGACGGACGCAAGCCCCTATTTGGGACAGAGTCGCTTTGTAAATCGTCTTTACAGAGCACTGCGGTCCAACTTACCGCACTGGGACAGTCGTGACACTTTAACCCATCCAACTGATTGCGGCCGCCATGTGGAACCCCACTGGTCTTCGAGAAAAGACCGCTTGCCGCCGTCGCAGAGCTTGTCCCAACTGGGGCAGTATAAAGGTCGTGAAATAAAGGAGACGTCCCGCCAGGTAGCGTCCCATACTGCCAACGCAGACGGGAGTGACCTGCGAGCACGAATGAAAGCATCGGCCCCAGACATCACACGCCGGCGGCGTCGCGCTGCGACGCTGGTCGAGTTGCTGACCGCACTGGCGGTGTCCATGATCCTCGTGGCCGCCATGGCGGCTGCCTTCATTCAGATTATCCGCGCCTCCGACGAAGCACAGGCTCAAGTCCGCGCCAGTAATTCAGCCCGACTTGCCGTGGATGCGGTCTCCACCGAACTGGCCACGCTCAACTTCACCACGCCCGGTCAGGAGTTCTTCCTGATCGACCGCCCCCTGACCTACGGCGACAATATCGACAACGATACGGACACCCGCACGGACGAGGAAATCTTCAACGGTCTCGACGATGACACCGATTGGGACGTCATTAACGACGACCGCCACGCCACCATCGGGACGCGCCGCGAGCGCAACTACGGCGTTGGCATCGCCGACTACGGCGACGGCCACGTGGACGAGGACTGTCTCTTTTCGGCCGACGAGATCAGTTGGCTGACCCCGGCCTCCATTTCCGCCTCGGGCACGCTGGAGCGAATCCACTACGGCATCGGCACCTTCGAGGGGGAAAGCAACGTCCTCCTCCGCACCTCCACCGTTAATTACGGCACCATCAACGCCATCGAGACCGTGGAACCGATCGTTTTCGAGGTTCTCAGCTTCGACGTGCTGGCTTGGAATAGCAACAGCGACTCCCCGCTTGCTGCCAGCGATAGCGGCTATTGGGTCAGTTCCTGGCTCTCCTCGGGGATTGTGGCGCCGACCTACCGTCCGCTGGGCGCACCGGCGGGCACTCCTCCCTTCGAGCTTCCCACCTCATTTCTTGTCAGCGTGGTGGTCAGCGCAGAACGCTCTCCGCTCTCCGACCTACCCAGTCCAAGCCTTGCCAGCCGCCCGTTCCGCACGCTGCGCGCCTCCACGGTGGTTGACGTGGAGTCGACGCTGTTGGATCCGCGCTACACCTCCTTTGTGAGGGACCCCTGACATGAAGCGATCCACGATGGTAGCCTTGTCCCGCTCCCGCCGCGGCTCGACGATCCTGATCGTGCTCGGGCTGCTTTCCATCCTGATTCTGCTGGCCGCGACCCTGGCTTTCACCACGCGCGTCGAGGTTACCTCTGCCAAGAACTTTGCCACCAACGTGCAGAACCGCGTGGCGTCGGTGACGGGCGTGGCCGCAAGCGCCAAGTCGCTCGGTTCATCGCTCCCCGAAGGCCCGCTCGGCGTGGCCCAGCTCAAGGGCATCGCCCTCAACAACAAGTCCAGCGGCCTCCAAAGTGCCGACACCAAGCTGACGAGCGTCGCCGGGGTCGAATACCGCGATGCCTCGGCGCGCCTCAACTTGAACACGGCAACGGCAGACCAGCTGGAAGCTCTGATTCGTCGGGTCACCACCGACGCGACCGCAGAGTCGACGATCAATCCCTCGGCCATCGCCGAGGCAATCGTCCGCTGGCGCCTTGGTCCCGACGGCCAGCCGGGCACCTCTGCCGATGACGACCGGAGCGAGCGCACCAATCTGAAGGCCACCTGGGAACGCGAGAGCAAGCAGACCTCAACCGCAAAGTCCACGACCAGGTCGAGTTCCCGCGACACGTCTGCACTCTGCACGGTCCCCGATGACGCCAAGTCGCTGGAAAAGGTCCTTCTGGAAGCGGACAATGACCCGACGGAATATGTGGTGGATATTCGCCTCCCGGCCTTCGGCGACGACCGGCGCTTCACCTGCGCGGAGGATCTCGCCACGGTCCCGGGAGTCACCAAGGAACTTGCCAAGGCCCTCGAGCCCTACGTCACCGCCTTCAGCATCTCGCGCCAGCAGTGGCAGGACAGCGATGGCGCCTACCAGACGGCGCTCGACCTGAATCGCGCCTCGGCGGAGGAGATCCGCGAGGCCCTCGTGAAGCTTTATGGCGACGCGAAGAACCAGAACCTGCTGCGCCAGTTCGCCGTCAACATCGTGGATTCGCGCGACAGCGACAACGTGCCGACAAGCCTCCCCACGGAGGATGGCACCGGCACGGTACTCGGTTTCGAGCGCACCCCGGTCTTGTCCGAAATCTATGCCGACTCGCTGACTGTCGATGAGGACGGCGATGACGGCCAGTTCGCAGAAATCTATAACCCATGGAGCGAATCCGTCTCGCTGAGCGGATGGCGCCTGGAGGTCGGCTCCAGCGTCTATCCGCTGCAAGGCCAGCTCCCGGCCCGCGGCTACCTGATCGTCACCGATGATTACGACAACAGCAAGGACGAGGGGTCCCAGGACGAACTGAACGGACAAGGATCGTTCTACGATCTCTTTGGTCGCGTCGCCAACGGCTCCACCAACAGAATTTTGGAACTCTCGACGTTCTCGCTCCCCCACTCGGTGGGCTCTCACCGGGTCCGCCTTAAGGATGAGGACGGGAACGTGATCGACGAGTTCAACTATCAGGTCACCGCCAGTTCGTCCCCCTCGAACAGCTTCCAGCGCCGCAACGCGCTGGTCCGCGACAATACGGAATCGTCTCCGACACCCTTCTCGCTGGCTCGCCCCGACACGGAAAGTCAGCAGGTGGCCGAGCGACTGCGGCAGCTCCCGCTGGACCGCGCCTACGTTACGCCACTGGAACTGTTCGACACGTTCGCAGGATTCCCCGGCTCCGCCCAATCCCGCTGGGCGTTCCCGGCGCTGGCCTCGCTGAAGAGCACCCAGTCGGATGCCATCGAGATCGCGACGGACGACCTGCTGCTCGATGCCCGAGTGATCGACCTTTTCTGCATCGAAGTAAACGAGCGTCGTGATTCGGATTCCATCAAGGCCGCCCGCAGCGACAGCGACGGCGATGGGTCCTACGACCGGGCGCCCGATGCGTGGCGGGGGGAAGTGGCCGAATCGAACGCCGCGGCCAACCGGACCCTCACGTGGGTGCGCTGGGCTGAACCGCCGGTGGGGACCCGTCAGGGTCGCGTGAATATCAACACCGCTTCGGCAGCGGTGCTGTCGGCCGTCGGCTTCAGCAAGACGCAGGTGGCCTACATCGACGCGCAACGGCAAAGCGCCTTGGCGAAGGCCATCGCCACGGGTGACGCATCGGTCAGTGCGGTCTGGAAGTCACCATCGGACATCCTGGCGGATGACGGTCTGTGGCCCAGTTCCCTTGACCGCTGTGAACGACTGAAGGCATTTGAGACACTCTTCGGGTCGCTGAGTGTCGGTTCCCTCGCGTTTCTGGTTGAGGGACAGGGATTCGATCCGGCAGGATCGTCAGAGATTCGTCTTGCCGGAGTGCGCTATGAGGGTCTTTTGGCCTTCGATCAGGAGCGCCCGCAGCCGGTAACCTGGCGGTTCGCACGATGAATGCGTTTTCTTGCCGCCAGAGGTTGACGAAAAGCAATGGACGCCCCACACGTTTAGAGGCTTTTCCTGAGGGGAAGCCAGGAACGAGGCAGGAACGATGAGGAAGGGAAAGGGCTGGGTTAAAGGGAATCGCTGGCGGTCTGGCCGTCGCGGCTTTACCCTCGTCGAACTTGTGATCGTGGGCGCCCTAATCGCCCTCTTCAGTTCGCTTGCCGTTTTCGGCGTGCAGCAACAGTTCCGCTCGAACCTGCGCAAGGCCACCATCGGCGAAACACGCCAAATCTCTCAGTCCCTCGATTTTGCCAACCTCGACACGAGCCTTTTTCCGAAACTCTGCTGGCTGACCGAAGGCGACCAAGGGATGCAACTCCTTGGAAATCAGCTTGGTAGCGTCTCGGCCTTCTACTCCCGCGCGGACATCTACGGTCGCCGCCCCACCACGAGCGCCACGGCCATCGTGAGCTTTGGCTCGGGCATCCAGGAACAGTGGAACGGCCCGTACTTCGCCCTCTCCCAGTCGCGTGCCGGCATCGCGCAGGGTCGCGGCGGCTTCGTCTACATGCTCTTCCCAGACCTCCCCACGACCGGTGCCAACAACCCGGGCGATCCTTCGGCAGGTGGTTACCGCTGGCCCGCCGATCCTTACAACAGCCCCTACATGGTCTACATGCTTGATCTGGACCTTTCCAGCTCGACACCCCAGATTCAGTTCGTGACGGAAGACTCGCTTTCGTTTACCCGCAAGGGGAACTATGTGAATGCAGTTGTCAGCTACGGTCCCAACCAGTTCCCCGGTGGCTCGGACGAGTTTGCCAAACCCCCCTTTGCGGCGGGCGGCGGGCCCGGCTACACGCAGACGGGCGGCTCTCCGTGGGATCGGCGTCTGTACATCGGTCGCCCGGGCTTTACGGATCGTGGCGTCATTACCTTCACCTACCTGACGTTTGACGAGTTCAACGGCGCCGCTGGTCGTCGCAAGGCTGCCGCTTGGAGCAACGATTTTGACACGACGATCGGAACGGGCATCTCCGATCTGGGCAGCGACGACATCGTTTTTGAATTCTGATTCAACCCGTGCGATGAGAGACAAAGGAGTCCGAGGGAATATGCGACCCACGAGCGACAGGAAAAGAGGCTTCACGGCGGTCGAAATCGCCATGGTGGCCTCCGTAATCGCCATCATCGCGCTGTTGATCCTTCCGATCTTCCGCAAGCGCGCCGAGGACGCCCGTGTTGTGGCGGCCCAGGACGAGGTTCAGAGCATCGTCAAGGCGCTGCTTCTGGTGGAGGCCGACCTCCCCGGTGGAGGCTATCTTCCGCCGTTGAACGACCTCGACAACCGCGAGAATGCCAACGTGACCTTGAACGACGCACCGGACCTCCAGCCCTCTCGTCTCAAGTGGGGTGAGCTGTCTCCGGGCAACTTCGGGTTTGGTGTTCTGACCGATGCGGAATGGTCCAGCACCTCCGTCCCCAATTGGAAGGGACCGTACATCGCCCTTCGCAAGGCGGTGACTCTTCAGGAAGTGTTGGTGCGTTTCCCCGAGACCACGAGCAGCAACGGTCAGGGAACGGGCCAGGGTCCGATCTTCATCCCGCCGCTCGGTGCCGTTGGCGCCAACAGCGCCAATCCTTGGACGGCAGCGTCCATCGGTGCCGACCGCTATCCGATCGATCCTTGGGGCCGTCCTTATCTGCTTTTTGGGCCGGAGACGGATTTCAATGTGCGTACAGTATACTCGATGGGTCCCAATGGCGTCCCCGGTCCGCCGACCGCCAACCCGACCCGTCCGACCATTGCCAGCGACTATGACCGAGTGAACGGAATCCTGGGCGATGGCGACGACATCGAGTTCATATTCTGATCGACCGACCATGCGACTTTACGATCCGAACCTCAGTCTGGCCGCGATGAAAGGGCACACCACCGTGAAGACAACCGGTTTGCAGATCACAAGGAAGCGGCGGCGGGCACTCTCCCGGCGCGGCTTCTCGATCATCGAACTGCTCGTGGCGATCATCATCATCGGGGTGCTGGTGGCTGTGCTGATCCCGGTCGTCTCGAGCCGCACCGAGCAGGCACGTATCGCCCGAGTGAACTCCGACCTTCAGGCCATCGCCGATGCGATGGAGCGAGTCGAGAACGACACCGGCTACATGGTCCGCCTCTTTGCCCTCAATGACGTGCTTCAGGGCGATGGCGTGGGCTACAAGCGTGATCCGCGCGTCGCCCCAATCGACAAGGCGGACGGCATCACCGACTACGGTAATTCGATCACCCAGCCTTACCTGCAATTCGACGGCGGATCGCAGAATGGTCTTTTCATTGATCCGCGCACCAGTGAATATGCCCTCAACACGACGCGCGACGACGTGCTTAGCCGGTTCGTGGCCAACGAGTCCAGCTATGACGGATCGCTGGCGTGGAACGGGCCGTATGTGAACTGGCAAAAGGACAAGAACATCTACACGGGCGATACCGTGGCGCTACGCGACGGCGTCCCCGATGATCCCTGGGGCAACAACTACCTGTTGTTCCTCCCGATCAAGGCAATCAACGGTAGCGACCAGGGTGGGCTTGTGCTGGAACCGCAGGGCACGATCGTTCCGACGACCGTCCGCCAGACCGGAAATCAGTTCTTCCAGGGCGGTCCGTTCGCCACCGATGTGTTTGACCGTCCGACCATCGTGAGCCTTGGGCCAAACGGCCTGCCGGGCAACGGTGCTGGCGGTTCTGGAGAAGGGACCTTCGGCGGGGGTGATGACTACGCCCGCACGTTCGGCCGCTAAGAAGCAGAGAAGATTACCCGATCAAGTTGACAGCAACGCGCCACGGGCGCAACCTATTACCAAACGCAAGGAAAGTCACCCGGAGGACTTCACCCCATGATTTCCAAGAGGATTCGCAACCGGCGCGCCGTCACCCTGACTGAACTGTTGGTGGTTCTGGCGATTATCTCGCTCCTGGCGACGATCGCAGTGCCGGTTTATGTCAATCAGGTCCAGCGGGCCCGGGTGGCCACCGCACAGATGGAAGTGCGCACAATCGCTGAAGCCGAGCAGATGGTGGCCGTGGCCC
Source organism: bacterium (assembly GCA_016125005.1). Lineage (GTDB taxonomy): Bacteria > Sumerlaeota > Sumerlaeia > SLMS01 > SLMS01 > WGMQ01. The sequence goes on from WGMQ01000111.1 coordinate 31,111, forward strand.
ACGGCTTCTACGTGCCCATCCACATCCTAAACAACGTGCCGAACCAAACCAACAACGCCACCGGCAGCAACACCGACCGCGACGACTTCACGAACCTGACGAACGTCTTCGCGATCGACGCCACGGTGAGCGTGGAGCGCATCTTCTCGGGCCTGAGCCCGGTCATCCCCGCCACCCAGTACAATCCCCCCATCAGCGATACGAGCACCGATGCCCGCATCATCCGCATGGTGGAGGGCTGGCAGGGACCGTTCCTCAATCCGAAGCGCATCCGCTACGTCGGCTCCACCACGGGCGTTCCCACCAGCGGCAACTTCAAGCAGGACTTGGTGGTCGATCCGTGGGGTAATCCCTACCGCCTGTACTCGGCCCGTGGCACGACGGGTACGGCTTCGCTTCCCAACGGCCCGATCAACGACTCCGACCTGACGCTGACGATGGACAACGGCGTGCTGGATCAGGGTGGTGCCGGTGCGGAAACCGACCGCTTTGACCGCTGGGCGGTTGTGTCCTACGGTCCCGACAGCCGCTCCGGATTCACCAGCGACCCGAAGGATCAGGGCGACGACATCTACTACAAGTTCTCTGGTCTCGCCGGCCTCGAAACGTCCTACCAGGGCTTCTGAGCCAAACCTTAACGACTCCTTCAGACCAGGCGAATCGCTATGAGAATCACCCCCGTCATCACAACGGCGTCCCCGCGCAGCGCCACGCGTTCGCGACACGCCGTCACCCTCCTCGAACTGCTGGTCGTGCTGGTCATCATCTCGATCCTCTCGACGGTGGCCGTGGGGGTGTATTCCAAGGAAGTGACCAGAGCCCGCTTCGCCCGCGCGCGGCAGGAAATCCGCACGCTCGAGATCGCCATCACGCAGTATGAGGTCGACACCGGCCAGTTCCCTCCGTCGGGACGTGGTTCCTTCATCGCCTCCGGCAACTGGACCTTTGGCGATTACATCGGCACCGGTAACCTCCAACTGGCTCTGCGCAGTTCTTTCAGCGGCGACCCGGCCAACCCGCTCAACGCCCGCTGGAACGGACCCTACGTGGACTGGGATATCAACCGCATGGGCGACGCCAACGGCGTTCCGCTCACTGCGACGAGTGGCACCTCCACCGTGAGTGTCGTCGGAGCGATTGCCCCCATCGCCGGTGGCGCCATCAACGGCGGCAGCATCGCGGATATCCACTTCCTCGATCCCTGGGGAACTCCCTACTACTACGTGCGCGCCAGCGACTATGCTTCAGCGGGCGCGCAGCTCCCCAGCACCAACCCCCTGGCCGCCACGGAAGTTTACTTCAACCCGACCACTTTCCAGATCATTTCCTTCGGACCTGACCTGACATCGCTCGATGTGCCGCAGCGCGGTCTATCGGGTGACGACATCACGAACTTCCGCTCGCCCGCCTTCTAATCCGCTGGGCGTGAGGGTATAAAATGACTGTGGGGGCGCCGATGGCGCCCCCACACTCGTGTTTGGCCCTCTGACTAGACAGTCCGGGGGTATTTTCATGCTCTGCAAAGCCAGTGATTGTTCGCTTGACTTTTGCCCGTTTACCATGTCTAGTCAATTAACTAGATAGCGAGGTGCTCCATGGGCAATCCCACC
>WGMQ01000047.1 GCA_016125005.1 bacterium
TCAGGCGGAAAAGCCCAAGGCCGCACCCACCAAGGAGACCAAGTCTGGTGCCAAGAAGAAGAAAAAGAAGAGGTGAAGGGCGGGTCCTGTGAAGATGAGTTACCACGGAGACACAGAGACACGGAGAACAACAGGACGAGAGGTATCGTCTGCACGGTACCTTTCCTCTGTTTATCCATGCTCTGTATATCCGGCGGGAGTTGCGCATGCTAATTCATGAAGCCATGACGCAGCAAATAATCGCCGCAGCCATAGAAGTGCATCGCGAGTTGGGACCCGGGCTGCTCGAGGGCCTTTATGAGGAGTGTCTCTGCCACGAGCTGACCCTCGGCGGCTTGTCTTGGCGTCGGCAGGTCGCCCTGCCGGTCATGTACAAGCAGAAGCAGTTGCAGACGGAGTATCGGTTGGATTTGGTAGTTGAGGAAAAGGTGATCCTCGAACTCAAGGCCGTCGAAAAGCTACTCCCAATCCACCACGCGCAAATCATGACGTACCTGAAACTCACCGGCTTTAGGGTGGGATTGCTGATGAACTTCAATGTGCCGGTCATGAAGGACGGCATCGTCAGGCGGGTCCTGTGAAGATGAGTCACCACGGAGGCACGGAGACACGGAGAACTAGATCGGTGGCCTCCAGTCGTGCCTGCATCACGACGACCTTGGACTTGAAGCCCTTCTCTCCATGCTTTTCCTCCGTGTCTCCGTGCCTCCGTGGTAGCCCTTTTCTTTTCCTCGCCTCCCGCCCGTTGAACCCCATTCCCAAAGCCACCAACCCGCCCACGAAGGAGAACCTCCTGTGACAACGGCGATTGAAAAACTCAAGGCAGCACAGGCCCGCACCGGGAGCCTGCTTTCCGTTGGGCTCGAGCCCTGCGCCGAGTACCTTCCCGCCTCCATGACCGCGGACCTCGGCAACTACGAGTCCTTCCTCCGCGACATCATCGAGGCGTCCGCGGAGCACGTCTGCGCCTTCAAGTTCAACCTGGCCCATTTCGAGGCGCTGGGCTGGGAGGGCATGGAGCTGCTGTACTGCGTTCGCGACATGATCCCCGACAATGTGCTCGTGATCGCCGATGCCAAGCGCGGCGACATTGGCTCCACCGCCAAGCAATATGCCGAGGCGATTTTCGGCAAGCTCAAGGCCGACGCGGTGACGCTCAATCCTCTCATGGGACGAGACAGCGCCGCGCCGTTCCTCGAGTGGAAAGACAAGCTGAACATCTTCCTGGTACTGACCTCCAACCCGGGTGCCGCGGACTTCCTGCTGCCGAACGATCTATACAAGTCCATCGCCCACGCGGTGAAGGGATGGAACGAGCACGCGGGGAACTGCGCCTTCGTCACCGGCGCCACGCGCCCGGCGCAACTCGGCGAGCTGCGCGCCATCGCCCCGTCCATTCCGTTCCTGGTTCCGGGCCTCGGAGCCCAGGGGGGAGACCTGGCGGAGACCATTCGCCACGGCCGCATTACGGGCGACTTCTCCGGCCTGATCCTGCACGTCACCCGCGGCATCCTTCCCGGACCGACCGAGACCGGCGATCCGGTGGAACTGATCCGCGCGAAGGTCCAGCAGTGGAATCGCGACATCGAGAAAGCGAGGAGCGCACGATGAACATCGAGGAACGGGTCGAGGAACTGTTGGAGGAAACCGGCGCGCTCAAGCGCGGCCATTTCCTGCTGAGCTCTGGCCTGCACAGCGACCGTTATTGCCAGTGCGCCGCCCTTTTCGAGGAACCGGCCATGGCCGAGGAAGTGGCCCGCCTCATGGCGGACGCGCTCCCCGAGGACCTGACCGTCGACACGGTGCTGAGCCCCGCCATCGGCGGCATCCTGTGGGGCTACGAACTGGCCCGCGCCCTCGGCGCCCGCAGCCTCTTCGCGGAACGCAAGCCGGGCGAGTTGTTTCAACTCCGCCGCGGATTCCACCTCAGCCGTGGCGAGCGCGTCCTGCTGGCCGAGGATGTGGTGACGACGGGTCGCAGCGTGCTGGAAGTCGTGCCGCTCATCGAGGCGGCGGGCGCGGAACTCGTCGGCTTCGCCAGCATCGCCGACCGCAGCGCCGGCAAGTTCACGCCGAGCCACCCGTTCTATTCGCTCATCAAGCTGAACTTCCAGACCTGGGCCCCCGCCGATTGTCCGCACTGCGCTGCAGGAACCGCGATCGACAAACCGGGCAGCCGCGTCGAGAAGGGGTGAGTCACCGCGTCAGGAAATACACCCCCGCGTAGAGCTTCGGATCGACCTGGATTCCGGCCACCATGCGGTCGTGGAGCCACTGGTCGAGTTCGTCGAGGCCCACTTCGTGAACGGTGATGTCTTCCGAATCGACGCCCCCTCCCGCGGCGACGCGGCGCAGTCCCGTCGCACAGACCAGGACGATGCGTTCGGTTCCCAGCCCCGGCGATAGGGGACCGCGGGCAACTTCTTCGATGCGGTCTGCCGTGTAGCCGGTTTCCTCCAGCAATTCGCGGCGGGCCGCCACCTGCCAGGATTCCTCCGACAACTCGGGCGAATCGCCGACGAGCCCGGCGGGGAGCTCGATCACGCGCCCGCCGACGGGGGGACGCGTTTGCTCCACCAGCAGCAGGCGCCGGTCATCGGTCATGGCGGCAATCACCACGGCCCAGTGGCAGTTGGTGCGCTCGCAGTACTCCCACCCGCTCGGCTTGCGACGAAGACGCAGGAACCGTCCCTCGGCTAGAATCTCGTCCATGATCGGTCACGCTCCATCATTTCGCGATTGCAGACTCGACACAATGGGGAGCTTCTAGCGGTGATATTCGCCGGGAGGCTATCGAAGATGAGCAGCGAGCGTGCAGAGATTGCGGTCCTAAGGTTGGGAGGTCCTCGGCTGGCGTATACGGAATGCGACCAGATGAAGGAGATGTTCAATCAGTTGCTTCGCGCCGGTCAGGTGCGGATCGCTCTGGATTTCAGCGATGTGGAGTTCATGGACAGCACGATGATCGGGACCTTGGTCGCAAGTGTCCGGCGCGTGAACTCCTTCGAGGGCCGTGTCGCGATCTGCAACCTCTCCGCGCCGCTCGAGCGACTCATCGCCATCCTCAAGCTGGAAGGCACCTTCCTCGTCTGCAAGTCGGTTGAGGAGGCGCGGGAGAAGCTCGGAGCCTGAGACACTCAGGTCAGCGGAGGCTTCTGCGTCCGCCGCATTTCGATGTGCAGCGTCTCCATGAACTTCCCCTCGCGGTCCGGGACGTGCATCGCCGTCAGGATGCGATCCGGCGTGAGGAACCGAAACACCACCAGGCAGTCATGCCGCGTCTTGAACATGGGGTTGGAATACTCCCCCCAGAGCCGGATTGAGCCATCCGTGTCGTACCACCCGCCCTCGGCCAGCAGCGTCCCGTTGTGGATCGACTCGATCATGGACAAGGTGTACTTGCCGATCACGTTGTCATAGCCGAGCTGATATTGTAGTTCCCAGTTGGTCAGCTCCGATTCAATCCGCCAGTTCATCTGGACGAAACGACCGTCGAAGATCGTCTCACAGGCGACCTGCCCCTTGGCGTCAAAGTGCGGGCCGTAGCCGCAGGCGTCGAATCCGCCGTCGAGAGACCACCTACCCACAAACCCCAAGAGGCGCGCGTGCTCTGGCGACTTGGCGGAGATACGGTTGAATTGTCTCCAAAGCCGCCTCAGTTCTTCCGTGGGTAGATTGTCGTGGTCGCCAAAATCGGGGGTATCCGCCGGTTTCTCGTCGTCCGGAGGAATTGTCATCATTTGATCTCCCAAGTTATGCTATCGGAAGAGTCGAGCGGAACGGCGTGCTCAGGGCAACGCGAATGTTGCGAAAATCAAATCTGTAAGCCGAAAACGCTCCAAATCGGAGGCCGACACTTTATTCAATTTGTCTGTAATTGTTAATGCTTGCCACCGCCACGCGATCAGACAGGAAGGCACAGGTACGCCGCCCATTCGTCCATCTCGAATTCCTCGGCGACGCGGAAGCCCTGCGCGGTGACGCTGGCACGGACCGCCTCGCGCTCGCCCATCATGAAACCGGAAAGCACCAGGGGCTTGTCGATCTGGCGCAGCTTTCCAAGAAGCGGCGTGAACCGCTCGCTCAGCATGTTGCAGACGATGAGGTCCGGCTCGGCGAAGCCGCGGGCCATGCCCTCCTCCATGCCTTCGAGCGGGCTCGGGCTCAGCACAAAGCAAACGCGATCGGAAACCCCGTTGAGGCCCGCGTTGAGGAGGAAGTTCTCCTCGCAAACCGGGTCGTACTCCACGCCGATGGCCTGGCTCATCCCCAGCATGATGGCGGCAAAAGCGAGAATCCCGGAGCCGGTGCCCACATCCAGCAGGCACTTCCCCGGTAGCCCCTGCTTCTCCAGAATCCGAAGACAAAGCCGCGTGGTTTCGTGGGAGCCGGTGCCGAAGGCCTGACCCGGGTCGATCTGCACCAAGAACGCGTCGGCGGGGGCGTCGGCGGGAAGCTGGTTCTCCCACGGCGGACCCACGTAGACACGGTCCCCAATGCGCGCAGTGCGGAAGAACTGACGCCAGGTCTTCCCCCAGTCCTCGTTCTCGATGGGGCTGGCGCTTAGCTTGTAGCAGCCGGCGGGAAGCAGGTCCGCGGCAAGTTCCTCGACACCCCGGAGAACCTGCTCAAGGGTGCCTTCCTCCGGCGCGAAGAACATCATCGCCGCCTTGGGAATCGGGAGGATCTCCTTCGGACTGAGGGAAAGGTCCTGCACTCCCTGGCAGTTCAATTGCAGGGAAACGAGCGCCACGAGATAGTCCCAGGAGTCCTGCGGGGGCTCGGAGGAAAACTCGATCAGAATGCCATGCCACGGTTCGTTTGTCATGGGCGAATGATGCGAGGGGTGGCGCGTGGGGAGGCAACCGGAAAGGGCGGTGGAGGATTGCGGGATCGTGTTGGTCCTGAAATGACAGGCGCAAGAATCCGCCTTGACAGAGCCCCCCTTCTGCGTAGCTTTTGCGGCTCCGCCGGAGCGTGTCTCGTGGTGGCGACTGGCTCCCCGTCCAGAAGCCTGCCAAGAGGGCGCTCTCCCGGAAAACACGATGCCAGTGGTTGGTGGACCGGCAGCATCGTAAACCAAGAACGAGAACAAAGGTTTCATGAGAGCACAAGACAGCACCCTCTCGAAGCCGTCGGAAATTCAGGAGAAGTGGTATATCGTGGACGCCGAGGGCCTCGTTGTGGGCCGCGTTGCCTCCCGTATTGCCAAGCTCCTCCGCGGCAAGACGCTCGCCAACTATAGCCCGCACCTTGACTTCAAGGTCCACGTCATCATCACCAACGCCGACAAGGTGGTCTTCACCGGCAACAAGCTGGAAGACAAGGTTTACGTGCACCACAGCCGTTTCCGCACCGGCCTCAAGTCGATCTCGGCCCGTCACCTCCTCGAGCAGAAGCCCGAGGAAGTGCTCCGCAAGGCCATCCACGGCATGCTGCCGAAGAACCGCCTCGGCCGCGTCCTCGACAAGCACGTGCGCATCTATCGCTCGGGCGCCTACACGGGCCAGCACGACGCCCAGAAGCCGGAACAGCTTGTCGTCAAGACGCGCGTTCCCAAAGCCACCCTTTGACGACGGAGAGTTGACGACCCATGGCTGAAAAGCTCGAACAGTATCTCGGCACCGGTCGACGCAAGTGCGCCGTCGCCCGTGTTTATCTTCGCCCCGGCAAGGGCAAGATGGTTGTGAATGGCAAGGAGTGGAAGTCCTACTTCGGCGACCGCCCCATGCTCGACCAGTACATGCGCTCCCCCCTCAAGGACACCGGCAACGTCACGAAGTTCGACATCGTCGTGAACGTTCAGGGCGGTGGCCCCAACGGTCAGGCCGGCGCGATCCGTCACGGCATCGCCCGCGCCCTCCTGAAGGTCAGCGACTCCAATCGCATCGTCCTCAAGAAGGCCGGCTTCCTTACCCGCGATCCCCGCGTCAAGGAACGTCGCAAGTACGGCCTCCGCAAGGCCCGTCGCGCCTCGCAGTTCAGCAAGCGCTAATACCCAGCGCCTGCTTCAATGTGCCAACACCCACGGGAGGCTCCTTCGCAGGAGCCTCCCGTTTCTTTTTCGCCCGGAAAAGTTTTACCACGGGCAGGGCCATCCCCCCGCCGCATGAAAAGCCGTTTCCTTGACAGGCGATGGCTTTGATGGAACGGTCCACATGCCGCAGGCAGGACAGGTGGATTTTTCGATGGAATTAACCAAGACTCCCATCCCCGTTGTCGAACCCACTGAGGAACTCTCGGTGCCACTGGCTCCGGCGGCTGCCCCCATGGCCATGCTGGACGCCTCCGCCGACGAGATCTCAATCCTCCTCCGCCGAGTCGCCCTCCACACGTTCCAAAACGACGGGCTTTGCCGCGTCCTCGGTTATCTCGTGGCCATGCCGCGACGTACCCTGGAAGCTGTCTTCGACGAATCAGAGCTCGATCCCTCCGAATTGCCGTCCTTCCCCGTCCGCATCGACACCAGAGCGCGCCTCCTCGACGGGATTACAATCTTCGAACCGAAGCCGGGTCACCTCATTCCCCCAGCGGCTCCGCACGCGCCCGGACTTACCGATACGGTGGCGCTCCCTCTGCATTCCAAGGACGACCTGCTGGGGCTGGTGGTCTTTCAATCGAAGTCGCCCCGCCACTGGGACGAGTCTTGGGCCCGCCAGCTGGCCGAGCTTTTCGTTCGCGGTCTCCGGCGCCACGAAATGGCGCGGCGACAGGAGACCGAGACCCACTTGATGGACACGCTGATGCGTCACCTGCCCGACGCGATCTACTTCAAGGATGCCCAGAGCCGCTTCATCCGCGCCAGCCGTCAGGTCGTGACACAGAACGGGTTCCTCAGTTTCTCCGAATTGCAGGGGAAGACGGACTTCGACCTCTTCACCCAGGAGCATGCGGCCCAGGCATTCCGCGACGAAGAAACGGTGATGAGGACTGGCACGCCGATTATCGCAAAAGAGGAAAAGGAAACCTGGCCTGATGGACACGTCACCTGGGTCCTGACCACCAAGATGCCGTTCCGCGATCGGCACGGGCGTATCGTCGGCACCTTCGGCATGTCCCGCGATATCACGCAGCTTCGCCAGACGCAGGCTGCCCTTCTGGAAAGTCAGGAAATGCTCCGCCAGCGCTACCAGGCGATGGAGAACGATCTGGCCCAGGCGCGCATCATCCAGATGGCGCTGCTTCCCCAGACACCTCCCGAGTACAAGCAACTTCAGATTCGTTTCCGCTACGAGCCGCTGGATGCGGTGGGCGGAGACTTCTTCTCCTTCCGGCGCCTGCCTAGCGGAGGGCTGGCAGTGTTCCTTGGCGACCTGACAGGTCATGGCGTCTCCGCGGCGCTGTTCATGTCCCTCATCCGCTGCATGACCGAGCGGGTGTTCGAGACGGACGGGAGCAAACCGGGGACCTACGTGAGCGCCCTCGATCAGGCACTGCTTGGCCAGATTCCCCACGGGTTCATCACCGCCATCTACTGCGTGCTGGAGCCCAACCCCGACGGCACCGTGAGCCTTTCCTGGTGCGGAGCGGGGCATCCGGATCCGATCATTTGGCGCAAGGCCACGGGCACCACGGAGCAACTCCCTGGTGGCGATGGAGCCATTGGCATTTTCGAAAGCTTCCCTCGCGAAGAGCGACGCATGACCTTGCTCCCGGGCGACCGGCTGTTCCTCTACACCGACGGCATTCCCGAAACGCTCACGCCGGAGGGGAACATGCTGGGCTTCGAGAGCGTCGGCACTTGCATCGCCGACGCGCACCGTCCTGATCTGGAGATGACGCTGGATAACCTGCTGCGCCGGGTCCGGGAGTTCCGCGGCGACGCTCCCGCAGAGGACGACATCGCCCTGATCGGTATCGAGGTGAACGGCTGAGGGGGGCCCTTACGCCTCGGCCTTCTTCTCCGCCTTTGCCACCGGTTTGATGTCTGCGGTATCGACCGCTTCCGGCAGGAGGCGCCCGAACACGAGGCGTCCCGCGTTTGTCTGCATCAGACTCACGATGGTGATCGGAACCGTGCGCCCGATCAGCGGACGCGCTTCGTCGACCACGACCATCGTTCCGTCGTCCAGGTAGCCAACGCCCTGACCGGCGTCCTTGCCTTCGCGCTGGATTGCCAGGACGAGCTGATCGCCGACGCTGAGCGTCGGGCGCAGCGCGGCGCTCAGTGTGTTCACGTTGAGGGCCTTCACCTGGTGGAGGCCAGCGACCTTGCCCAGGTTGTAGTCGTTCGTCAGGATGCTGGCGCCCAGTTCCTTCGCCAGCAGGATCAGCTTGTGATCGGCGCCGTGGACCTCGGGGTAGTCTTTCTCAAAAAGCTGGAACTGGACGACGTCCTTAAAGGCATCGAGGTTCTCCAAGCCCTTGCGGCCGCTGTGGCGCTTGGCTGCGTCGCGCGAGTCCGCGAGGGTCTGCAATTCGTCGAGCACAAAGGTCGGCACGATCGCGTTCCGCGCCAGAAAACCGAGCGCGTAGAGATCCTTCACACGCCCGTCGATGATGGCCGAGGTGTCCAGAAGCACACTGTCCTCGCGGGGAGACGTGATAAAGAAGCGCAGCCGCGAGAGCGACACACGATCCGCGTTTCGCAGCGCCATCACGACGCCGAAATACATGAACAGCAGGTTGAAGCCGGCCTTGGCCGCGTCCTGCCCGCCCAACATGTTCTCCGGAAAAGTGTCGCGGAAGAGGCGCGAGAAGGCCAGACCGAGGAAGGCCCCCACGGCGCTCAGCACGATCTTTTTGGCCGAGAGTACGCGCGTTGCGTACTCCAGCGTGACGATGAAGAGTGCCAGCAACAGGGCGATCAGTGAAAACTCGGGACCGCCTTGGCTACCTGCCTTTCCGACCCAGTATCCGCACAAGGTCAGAGTCAGGACGAACAAGACTCGGACAATCCAAATAGGTTGCATTAGCGGCGGAGAACCCTCCTTGGGTGCATTTAATCGACCTCATCCAGCCAGATGTCTCAACAACGATACGGGAAATTTTAGAGCGCTGCTTGCATTCTGCAACAGGACAGTCGAGGATGGTCAATTGTTTTCTTGTGTATCATTTTGTTTCCCATCGGGGAAACCCTCACCCAGATAGTACTCGCCGTCGAGAAGATGACGGGCCGCCCGCCGGACCTGCCAGTCGATCGCCTCGCTGTCACGCAACTCCTCAAGGAATGGGCGCATCCTGTCGCGGTGCGGATACAACAGGCGATAGACTGTCGCGCCGTTGTTGGGAATGTCGTCATCGCGCAGGTTCTCCATCATCAGGTCAAGCAACGGCCCATTGTTGCCGGGGCTCCAGTCCTCGATCCACTCGTTCATCACCTCGGCAAGGCGGCTTGCCATGAGGAAGTCGCGGGATTGCACCGCGATTTCCAAGCCAGCCTCCATCAGTTCCGGCTCAGGCTCGATGTCGCTGGCGGCACCGGCGCGGAGGCTCCACGCGTCGTTGTACCACCACGACGACCGACTGTCGGTTGTCAGGTTGGCGATGATCATTTCCTGGGCGTCCATGGCGCGTTCGCGATCGCCTGCCTCGAGGAGGAACTCGGCCCGCGCCACTTGGTCGTCCCGCGTGCCGGCGGTCAGTTCCTTGCGAACCATGGAGAAGACCTGCTGACGCTGGCTATGGATGGCCCGCTGCCAGGTGGTCGGCTGGTAGCCTTCGTCCTCCGAATCATAGTTGTTCGAGAGCGCCTGCAGCATCCTCCAGCGCGCGGGAGTCAAGTACTCGCCCGAGAGCGGCGCCAGAATCGCCCGGAAGCGCACGTCCGTCAGCAGGTGCATGTTATCGCCATCAAGGAGCGCCTGGAACACGTCATCCGCCAGGCGGGGGCCCAGCCCCGGCTTCGCGGCCATGATCGCCAGCGCGTCCGTATAGTCGGGCAGGTGCTCCAGCAGGACGGCGCGCGCCAGCGGGCGGATCATGTCGCGATAAAGGTAGAAGTCCGCATCATCAGGACTCGTCACGATGACGCAGGCGGCCACTTGGGCGAGGCGGATTCTTTGTGCTGGGGAGAAAGCAGCCAGCCGCTCGCCCAAGGCGTCGGCGTTCTCCTCGGTCACGGCACGATCCACTTCCTCCACCCAGCAATGACTAATGCCCGCCGCGTGGCAAAGGAGCAACTGGGCAAGACGCAGGCCCTCCTGATCGAGCGGGCCACGAACAGCGACCCTGTCCCATCGTTGCTCGATGGCAGGCAGGATGCCGTCGGGCCAGCCATCCAACCCTGCGAGCAGGATCTCCGCCGCGCCAAACGCATTCCCTCGGACGTTATCGTCCAGGAACTGGTCGAGCAGATAGTCGAGCAGTTCCTCGCGGGTCATGCTTTCCGGCGCGTTCTCGGCGCAGAAGAGCAGCGGCTCCACCCCCCAACGATGCGGGGTCTCGCGCAGTTCCGCCGCGCGAGACCGCATCGCTGCGCGAAGCGACGGTTCCCTCAAGGGACCCAGCCCCGAGACCACACCGGCGAAGTTCGCCAGCAGAAGTGAGGACGAGGTCGGCGTATCCCCCACGAGGTTGCGGAGAGTGGCCGAGGTCGGCTCGTCGCCCGCGAAGGCGAAAGCGGCCTCGTACTTCTCCCGAACCTCAGGGAATTCCCAGTCAGAACGAGCGTGTGCGGGGGCAGCCATGGCCGCGGCAATCGCGGCCACCAACAGGAGCAGGAGGGGCATGGAACTGACTCGGGATGTGGGTGGGTGCGCGCCGATGGAATCACGTCAAACGCGCTTCACGACCTGCCCACCAACCGACGAACAACGTCAAGTCCGAAGTGATCCTTCGAAAGCAACAAAGTCGCCTCAACGGGAAGGCCGCGTTCGAGCGGGGGCGGTGGCATCCCTCTTGCCTTGCCGGGGGGAGGAACCGTAGGAACTCGCCCCAGCTTTCCCTGAAGGAGCCCCAATGAGCATCGCCCGCCGCAAGACACGTCAGCTCAAGGTCCGTCACGTCCCGATCGGTGGGGACGCACCCATCTCGGTCCAGACGATGACCAAGACCGACACGCGCAATGTGGACGCCACGTTGTCGCAATTGGGCGATCTTCAGAAGGCCGGTGTCGACATCGTGCGGCTCGCCTGCCCCGACATCAAAGCCGCAGAAGCCTTCGATCAGATCATGAAGGCCGCACCGGTCCCGATCATTGCAGACATCCATTTCGACTATCGCCTGGCGCTTCGCGTGCTCGAGGCGGGAGTCGATGGCATCCGACTCAATCCCGGTAATCTGGCCCGCAAGGACATGCTTCCGGAGATCGTTGCCCGCTGCCGCGAGCGGAACGTCCCGATCCGCATCGGCGTCAACAACGGCAGCCTGCGCATGGACCTGCGCCGCAAGGTCTTCGCGGGGGCCATGACCACCGAGGACGCGATGGTTGAGTCCGCCCTCGACGAAATCCGCGCCATTGAGGACCTGGGCTACGATCAGATCAAGCTCTCGCTCAAGGCCTCCGACGTGCTCACCACCGTGAAGGCCTACCGCGCCATGGCGGACAAGACCGACGTTCCCTTTCACGTCGGCCTGACGGAAGCTGGTACCGTCCGCGCCGGCACCATCAAGAGTGCCATGGCGATCGGCGCGCTCCTCATTGACGGACTTTGCGACACGATCCGCGTCTCGCTCACCGGCGATTCCCGCGAGGAAGTGTACGTCGGCCAGAAGATGCTGGCGAACCTGGGGCTGCGCAATGCGGGCCCCAACCTGGTCAGCTGTCCGAGCTGTGGTCGAGTCGAGATTGCCCTGGAGAAGGCCGCGCTCGCCGTCGAGGAAAGACTCCGAACCGGCTACGCCAACGAGAACATTTCGGTCTCGGTCATGGGCTGTGCGGTGAACGGTCCGGGCGAAGGCCAGATTTCCGACTTCGGCATCGCCGGTGGTCGCGGCAAGGGCGCCATCTATCGCCTCGGCAAGGTGGTACGCGGTTGCCGCGAGGACGAGATGGTCGACGTTCTCTTTCAGGAAATCGACAAATGGATTGCGGCTGGCCGACCGCAGGAAGAGGTTGATCCTGAGGTTCTCGAGTCGGTGCTCAATGCCAAGCCGATGAACGAGACCGCCAACGTCTAGGATCACGCGGGGGAACTTTGCGATGAGCACACTCGACAGCACCTACCCACTCGCTGAGAAACAGATCGCTAGATATCAGCGCGACGGGCACATCGTGCTTCGCGAAGTTCTGCCCCGCGCCGAAGCGCTCGGTTGGCGCGCCCCCATCGAGACCGCTGTTGAAACTTGGCGCCGCGACCGCCGCCCGCTCGGCGAGCGCGAAACCACCTACGGTCGCGCCTTTGTACAGGTTACCAACCTTTGGAAGGTCGACGAGAAGGTTCGGCAATTCGCCCTGGCGCGCCGCTTCGGTCGCATCGCCGCCGAACTCATGGGCGTCGACGGCGTGCGCATGTACCACGATCAGGCCCTTATCAAGGAGGCTGGCGGCGGGCACACCCCCTGGCATCAGGACCAATTCTATTGGCCCATCGCCAGCGACAAGACTATCACCATGTGGATGCCGCTGGTGGATTGCCCCGGAGAAATGGGGCCGATGGTCTTCGCTTCGCGCCAGGACAAGCGCGGCTCCCGTGCCCAACTCGCCATCAGCGACAACTCCGCAGCCTACTTCACGAAGCTGGCTCGCGACGAGGCATGGGATCTCGCGACCTACGAGCTTCTTGCTGGCGACGCCACGTTCCATTCGGGGTGGGCGCCCCATCGTGCCACCGGCAACACGACCAAGGAAACCCGCGTGGTCATGACGATCATCTTCCACGCGGCCGATGCGAAAGTCTCCGAGATGCAGAACGAGTTCCAGCCCAAGGACCTCGAGGCTTTCTTCCCGGGACTCAAGCCCGGCGACGTTGCCGCCAGCCCCCTGAACCCTCTCGTTTGGTCCCGGTCCTGATCCGTGGCCGGTCCCACCCCGATCATTAGCGAGCCGGTTGAGCTGTACCTCGCGCGATTGGCCGTGACCGACTGCGGCGTGCCGCCGGTTATCGAGGAACTCCACGCCGAGGCCAGTCGCCGCTGCTTCCCCATCGTCGGGCCAGAGGTCGGTCGCTTCTTCCGCCAGCTTGCCCTCCTGCGCCATCCGCGTCGGATCCTGGAACTTGGTAGCGGGTTCGGCTACTCGGCGCTGTGGTGGGCCCTTGGCGCGCCACAGGCAGAGATTCACCTCACAGATTGGAACCAGAACCTCCTCGACGAGGCGATGCGCCATGCGGCGGCGCTCGGCGTGGCTCACCAGTTGCGCACCCACCAGGGGGACGCGCTGGTCATTGCCGAAGATTTGCCCGGGCCGTGGGACATCGTCTTTGCCGACCTGAACAAGGAACAATACCCCGAGGTGATCGACTTGGCGCGCAGGGCCCTTGCTGTCGGTGGGGTGCTCGTCTTCGACAACATCCTGTGGCACGGTGAAGTCGCCGCGCCCGCCGCGGAGCAGCCTCCACCGGCCCGCGCGGTCGTCGAAGCCACGCGCCGTCTATACAACGATCCCGACTTCGCATGCAGCATCCTCCCCATTCGCGACGGCGTTCTGCTTGCTGTCAGGACCGGAGTTTCCCCTTGAGCGATCCCAAGCTGACACGACTGGCGGAAGAGCTGGGCGTCACCACGGCCCGGCGCCACATTTTCCTCTGCTGCGACCAGACCAAGCCAAAGTGCTGTGGGCGTGAGGAGAGCCTTGAGGCCTGGGAATACCTGAAGCGTCGCCTCAAGCAACTCGGCCTGAGCGACAAGGGCGGCATCATGCGCACCAAGGCAAACTGCCTTCGCCTGTGCGAGCGGGGACCCGTCGCCGTTGTCTATCCCGAAGGTGTCTGGTACCATGACTGCCGCCCTGACGTGCTGGAGCGCATCATCCAGGAACACCTCATCGGCGGTCGGCCAGTGCAGGAATACCTGATCGTGGAACATCCACTGGAGCCGTGAGCCATCAGTCAGGGCGAACATCCCTGTGCCCGCGTCTTTCGCCCGGCACTTTCTTTTCGCCGTTGACCCTACACCATTGTCCTGCCAGTAAAACGGGGTTGCAACCACGCTCGCAGGGAGTTGGCATCAATGCGTCCACGCTTGTCCTTCGTCCTGTTTTGTCTCCTGACTGCCTGGCTCATGACGGGATGCGATCACTCCGAGCGCGAGCCCAAGCGCTCGCCCACGGCCACCCCCCCGGCGAACCCCAATGAACTTCGCATCTACATGGATCCGATCGGCAGGGCGGGGCTCCTGAACCGCATGATGGTGCAGGAGTTCTCCGAGCAGTTCGGAATCCCCGTGCAAATTATCAGCAACGTGGACGATGCCACCGACCGCCTTGACAAGATCACCCAGATCCTGGCGAGCCGCACGTCGGGCATCGACATCCTGATGATCGACTTCACCTGGGCGCCCATGCTTCACCAATACACCGAGGATCTGGCGCCGCGGCTGGGCCGGGAAAAGGACGAGTTCTTCCCTCAACTCATCCGCCAGAATACCGCTCAAGGGAAGCTGGTGGGCATCCCCATGTACGTCGACACGGGCATCCTCTACTACCGCGCCGACCTGATGGAAAAGTACGGCTACAGCGAGCCACCCGTCACTTGGGAAGAGATGGCCGCCATGGCAGCCCATGTGCAGGAAGAGGAACGCAAGCGCGGCAACCTTGAGTTCTGGGGACTGGCTCTGGCTGCCAATGCGCAGGAGAACCTGACGTGTATGGCTCTCGAGTGGCAGGCCTCCGCGGGTGGTGGCACCATGGTGACGGACGGCGGGCGGGTGACGGTCAACAATCGCGGCACGGTCGAGGCTCTCACCATGGCGCGCGGCTGGATTGGCAAGATCGCCCCCGAGCAGAGTCTCTCCATGGATAACGAAGCGGCCCGGCGCCAGTTCCAGGAGGGCAATGCGCTCTTCATGCGCGGCTGGAGTTATGCCTGGGAGTTGCTGAACGACGACACGTCGGCGGTCCGTGGAAAGGTGAAGATCGCCCTTCTTCCCGGCGGCGTTGGCGGGCGTCGGTCCGTCCTCGGCGGCTGGCAGTTGGCCATTTCCGCCTCCAGTACCCGCAAGGATAACGCCTGGAAACTGGTCCAACACCTCACCTCGGCGAGGAGCCAACGTCTCCGGGCCATGGAAGGAGGGTTCCCTCCCACACGCCCGAAGCTGTATGAGGACCCGAATCTCCAGCGCAAGCAGCCCCACCTGCCACTGATCGGCAGCGCGATCGGCAGCTCCGTCATGCGCCCCTCCCGCGGTGCTCGGAACCTCTACGGTCAGGTTTCCATGATCTACTTCACCGGTGTCTCCGACGTGCTCGCGGGCAGGAGCAACCCGGAGGTCGGCCTGGACGTGATGGAGGCCAAGATGAAGCGAGCCTTGGAGCGCTGAGTTTACCCTCGCGCACGATTCCCGCTTCCTCTCACTCTCGGCCACTGGACTACTCGAAGGAAGGCATCGGGAACGGACGAATGGACAAATGCGATCTGCTGGTGATCGGGATCGGAGCGGGTGGCGGGGCGTGTGCCCTTCGAGCCGCCGACTTGGGGATGCAGGTGATCGTCATCACCAGTTCCCTCCAATCCGACAAGGGATCGAATACCTCCTGGGCGCAAGGCGGCATCATCTACCGCAGCCCCGATGACTCGCCGGAGTTGCTCGCCAAGGACGTTCACGAGGCGGGCGTCGGCATCAGCAACCCCGCCGCCGTCGCGCTGCTAAGCACCCGCGGCCCGGATCTTGTCCGCGAACTCCTCATCGAGCGCTGCCAGGTTCCCTTCGATCGCACCAAGGACGGCGAGTTGGATTTCACCGAGGAGGCGGCGCACTCCCGCGCCCGCATCATCCACGTCGAGGACGCCACCGGTCGCTCCATCGCCCAGCATCTTGTCCGCGCCGTGAAGGACCACCCGAACATCACCGTGATCGAGCGCGCCGTTGCCGTGGACCTCATCATGCGCGGCCACCACACGGTCGATCCGCGCGACGTCTATCGCCGCCCGCGTTGTCTTGGCGCCTACATCCTCGAGCGCGATCATGATCGGGTGCGCCCCATCATGGCGCGCGAGACCGTGCTGGCCACGGGAGGACTCGGCCAGATTTACCTGCACACCACCAACCCGCGTTCCGCCCGCGGAGACGGGCTGGCCATGGCCTATCGCGCCGGTGCCCGCGTCATCAATCTGGAGTACGTCCAGTTTCACCCGACGGCCCTGTATCATCGCCTCGCGCCCCGCTTCCTCCTGAGCGAGTCCCTGCGCGGCGAAGGCGCCCGGCTCGTGACCCGCGACGGCACTCCCTTCATGCAGAAGTATCACAAGCTCGGCGACCTGGCTCCCCGCGACGTCGTGGCCCGCGGCATCCAGGAGGAGATGATGGAGACTGGCGAGGACTGCATGTACCTCGACATCACCGACCACGACCCGGATTGGATTCGCGCCCGCTTCCCGCTGATCTATCAGACATGCAAGAGCTATGGCATCGACATCACGAAGGACCGCGTGCCCGTGGTGCCTGCCGCGCATTATGCCTGCGGCGGGGTGGCGGTGGACCTGGAGGGGCGCACGAACCTGACCGGCCTGCGGGCCGTCGGCGAGGTCAGCTGCACCGGGGTTCACGGCGCCAATCGACTCGCCTCCACGTCACTGCTCGAGGCCATCACCTGGGGCTATACGGCGGCAGAAGGCGCGGCACGCGACCTTCACGAAAACCCCATCCCGGACATCGAGACGGTCGAGCCCTGGCAGATGGAATCGGAGGAAGTCGACCCGACCCTCATCCAGCAGGACTGGGCGACCATCAAGATGACCATGTGGAACTACGTCGGCCTCGTGAGGACGCGCAAGCGGCTCAACCGGGCCCTGAAGATCCTGCGGGAATTGCAGTTCGAGATCGAGTCCTTCTATCGCCGCGCCAAGCCCACCGAGCAGGTCATCGGCCTGCGAAACGGAGTGCAGACGGCGCTCGCCATCACGCACTCCGCCTATCGCAATCGTGTCAGTCGAGGCGGGCACTACCGCCTCGACTGACAGAAGTCACTGCGGGAGACTCGCGGTCTCCATTTCCTTGATGGTTCCGTCGAGCAGGAACTCCATCACGGCACCCATGAGCGAGGCGCGTTGCTCCGCATCCTGCAGTGTCTCGAAGGGCACGCCGGACGCAACCACGCGCCCAGTCGTTGTCGAGGCCAGCATCGCGGTCGGGCCGCCCTCGCCGAACTGGAGAAGCGCCTTGGCGCCTTCGGCCGGCGTCAGCCCCGAGGCCACACGCACCGGATAGACCGCACCATCGTTACCCTTCTCGAAGCCCAGCGGTGGGAACTGGGTGAAGACCTTCGCTCCCACGACGGGGCGGATGTCCGCCGCGTCCGACAGGGCCTTGGAATCGGCCACGCCGAGCGTCGCGAGGAAGCCCTTTCCGTTCTCCGCTGAGGCGAGATCGTTGGCCCATTCGGTGCCGGAGACAAGCAGCGCGCCGTCACCGGACAGGTACTCACGAACGAGCGCCTGCTCGCCGGTGGAGAACGCCTCGGTGGCGCCCTTCTCCTGACCCAGCATCCACACCACGGCGGGATAGCCCTTCAGCGTGTCGCTGGTCAGGGCCTCGTTGCTGGTGGAGTTGAAGGCGATGCCACGGGCCGCCAGCGCACTGCCGTGCTGGATCGCGTAGTCATGACTGTTCATGCGATCCAGGAACCCGCGCTGCGCCCCGTCCTCTTGAACGAGATTCATCTCTCGATCGAGGCGGTCGAAGCCATTGACCAACAGCACCCGGCGCTCGCCCTCAAGCGGCGTGCGGACGGCCAGCGTTTCGGAGGGGAAGGACTCGCCGCCAGCGTTGCGCGCCGCCACGCGGTAGTAGCGCGTTTCGCCGGGAGCAGGCGCCGGGATCAGGACCGAGGTCTTCTCTGTCAGGCCACCGTTGTCGAAGCCCTTGCCGTTCGGCGAGGTCATGACGCGGTAGGAAGTGGCCGGATCGCCATCCTTGGCGGGCTGCCAGGTGAGCCGCACGCCATCGCCCTCGGCGATCGTGGCGAAGTGCGTCGGAACGCTCGGAAGCAGCGTCGTGGTGGTGAAGCCGTCCATGTTCTTCGTGTAGAACTCGACGACGCCCTCCATGGTGGAGCGGGCGATCACGTCGCGGAACTGCGGGTGCAGGATGTAGGCGGCGTCCTCCGCGTTGTCATGGAAGCCATACTCGAACAGCGCCGCCGGCATGCGGTTGTTGTTGCGTGGATTCGTCTCACCAAGCCAGCGCGTGATGCGACCATAGTCCGCCCAGGTGGCATCCCATTTCTGACGCACACCGGCCATGATGCGCTCATGGACGATGTTTTGAAGTTCGAGACCGGCGGGGAAACCGATGAAGTAGTCCTGACCTTCCCACGCATTGGGGCCATAGATGAAGCTGCTCAGCCCCCGCGCGCGCCCATTCGCCGCGTTGGTATGCCAGGCGATATAGATCGACTTGCCCAGTTCCCAGTCCTCGCACTCCCACTCGGCCCACATGGGCATGGCACTGACGCTGTTGAAGCCACGCGTATCGGCCTCCGGTGAATAACCGGCGAAGAGGGCGTAGTACATGCCCGACTCCTCCCAGCGCGGTTTGCCGCTCGGGCGTCCGTCGGCCAGCGTGTCGCCCATGCCGCCGCCGAAACGAATCGCGTCGATGACAAAGGCACTCCCGGGCCCGTCTGTATGATTGTCGATGACCACCGAGCCCTTGGCCGCGTCCTTCCCCTTCTCGAACCAGTAGCGGCCCAGATAGGTCCAGGTGCCGCCGTCACGATTAAGGTCCTGAGTCCAGACCGTCGTGCCGCCCGTGTGATTGATGACGAAGCGCGCATCGGTCGCCGTCGGGAGTCGACCTCCCTCCTTCGTGCGCGCCACGGTCGGAGCCGTCCGATACCACGCGTAAACCGCGTAGTAGCCATCCTCAGGAATCTTGGGGGTGAAAGTCGCCGATGCGGTGGCCTCGCCCGACGTGGACTCGGTCCAGATGCAGTCGTTCTGCCAGGTGTTTGGTCCGCGCCAGGTCTCCCACTTGCCCGTCAACTTCACGTCCTTGGAGGAACCCGCGTCGAGGATCACCATGTTGGTGTTCATGTCGCGCTCGCGCGTTGTATAGACACGGGCGCCCGCATTCCAGAGATAAGGAACGAGGAACTGGAGCACGGCCTCGGCGTTGCTGTGGTCCTCGATCAGGCCGTGACTGACGCCGCGCTGTGTGCCCCAGCGACCATTTGCATTCAGCATCCAGCCGTGGCCGGGACTGACAAAAACCGATGCGCCGGAAAGGGCGCCGGGAGGCTGCGGATCGGTGACAGGTTTCAACTCATCGAAGGCCGTTGCGGCGCTGGAAAGCGCCAGGACGGACGCCATGAAGGCAGAAAGGAAGGTCTTTGCCATTGGTGTCAGTCCTCGTACTTGAGATTGATGGGCTGGAGCGGCATGGCAGGAACCGCATACGCCACGCGGCCCGCGTCCGTATAGACGACCGAGCGATAGCGCGCGCGCTGGACCTCGTACATGGCCTGGATCAGGCCCGTCTTGGTGTGGGACTGGTGGGTGGGCTCGCCAAGGATGGCCTCCACCTCGGCGCGGGTGGTGCCCACCTTGGGCACGTAGGCGGAACGACTTTCCACCACCAACTCTGCTTCGCTCTTGGTCGGGGAGGGATGCGATCCCCCGCACCCCACCGCTCCGACAATCAGAATGAGCCACAAGGCTCGGCAACCCCACATCATTCCGGCGACTCCTCAGATAAACTGCCGACTACAAGAGAGGCTTGCAGGCGCCGTGCAAAGCAGAATTGACGGCGGGAGGGCAGTGGGGCAGCGAAACACCGCGAGAGCGCGCCACCCCGGATTGCACCGCCTTCGGGGTGCGTTCCAATCTGAAACCGCGACCCAAGGCGACACGCTCGGGCTAAGGGATCATGCCCCGTTAGGCCGAACTGTGGTTGCGGAGTAGGGCAGCGTTGTTGGGCGCTCTCTCGTCTTTATCGCCGCGGGAGCGACCAGAGCCACCGGCGCCCCGACCTTCGTGCTTCCGGTGGCTGGAACGGCAGCCTTCCCCACCTACATCCACACGGCAGCCGACCCCGAGACCTATCCGCGACGTCACTGGCCCCAATCGGGGCCAAATCTTCCAGCCCAGTGCAAGCGCCGAAAGGCGTGCCGCACTGGGTGGACGACGTGCGGAAAACGCACCGCAACGCGGTGCAATCCGCCACAACTCAATCCCAGAGATACTGCTCATCATAGGCGAGTTCATATTTCCTCAGTATCCGAAGCAATTCTTCCCGAAAATCGACGGAGCGGTGATGCTCCTCCTGATTCTCAACATACCGGGTCAGGATCTCAACGTGTGTAGAACTGACAGAGAAGGACCCATATCCGGCCTGCCAGCGAAAATGTTCGAGGCCGGTGCCCTTGGTTTTCATCCACTTCGAAGATTCCACCTTCAGCTCACGCACCAACCGATCAATGGGCAGCGACTTGGAAACTCGACACACGACGTGAACGTGATCCACGTACCCGCCTACGATGACCGGTGGAGAGTGGAGATTCCTACACACGCCACCGAGGTAGCTGTGCAATTCAGCACGAATCGCTGGATCCACCAAGAAAGGCTCCCTCCCCTTTGTCGAGAAAACGATGTGTTGAATATTCTGAACCAATGACTGAGGCATGGATGACCCTCGGCATTCCATGAGATCGTGCTGGGGCAAGATTGCACGGCCTTCGGGGCGCGTTCCAATCTGAAACCGCGACCCAAGGCGACACGCTCGGGCTAAGGGATCATGCCCCGTTAGGCTGAAAATGCCGAGCTGTGGTTGCGGAGGAGGGCATCGTTGTTGGGCGCTCTGTCATCTCAATCGCGGCGGTAGCGACCCCATCCACCGGCGCCCCGACCTTCGTGCTTCCGGTGGCTGGAACGGCTGCCTTCCCCACCTACATCCACACGGCAGCCGACCCCGAGACCTATCCGCGACGTCACTGGCCCCAATCGGGGCCAAATCTATCAGCCCAATGCAAGCGCCGAAAGGCGCGCCGCACTGGGTGGATGAGGTGCGGCAACCGCACCGCAACGCGGTGCAATCCGCCGATGCCCGCCGAATCCTCTCGGGCGCAACCCTGGGCTGAGGCGGCCATGCTCTGGTTTCATGGCTGATCGCACTCCTTCAGAGTGCAAACATAACAGAACCAGCTACCCAGGGTTGCGCGCTTGGGCGCTGACCCTGGGCTGAGGGATCGGACCCCCGTTGGGGGCAACCGGGTCGGGATCGATCCCCAGGACCGCGGTACAATCCGCCGACGCCGGCCAATCGCCTCCCGCGACTGAACTGTACCCCTTGACCGGCGGCGTGCGGGTCGCGATGCTCAATGTCGACAGAAAAAAGAAGGCGTTCTGAACTCTGCCCCCTTTTTCCTTGACCGGCGGGGGCCGGGTGCCGTTCCCTTCCCAGCCCTGCTAGGCGCATGTGCGCCACAGGGCAGGAATGTCTCCCAATCAGCAGCGAGGTTTTGAATGCCCACCATCAACCAGCTCATCCGCAAGGGCCGCAAGAAGCCCGCGAGCAAGAACAAGGTACCCGCTCTCATCGGCTGTCCCCAGGCCCGCGGCGTGTGCACACGCGTCACGACCATGACGCCGAAGAAGCCGAACTCGGCGCTCCGCAAGATCGCCCGTGTTCGTCTCACCAACGGTTTCGAAGTCACCGCCTACATCCCCGGCGAAGGTCACAACCTTCAGGAGCACTCGATCGTGCTGATCCGCGGTGGCCGTGTGAAGGATCTCCCCGGCGTGCGTTACCACATCATCCGCGGCGCCCGTAAGGGTGACACGCAGGGTGTTGCCAACCGCAAGCAGGGCCGTTCCAAGTACGGCGCCAAGAAGCCCAAGTCCTGATTTCATCCAGGCCCAGTTCAGCCGACGAAAGGTCATAACAATGGCAAAGCGTAAGAAGAAAGACGGCCGCTCCCGCAGCCAACGGAAAATGGGCCGCCGCCGCATTCCCCCGGGTCGTGGTGTATTCCCCGACTCCCGCTACGGCAGCGTTCTCGTTTCCAAGTTCATCAACAACCTGATGAGCGACGGCAAGAAGTCGATCTCTGAGACGATCTTCTACCGCGCCCTCGAAGCCATCTCTGAGAAGATCGAGGGTGTTGAGCCCCTCGAGGTCTTCACTCAGGCCGTTGAGAACGTGAAGCCCAACCTGGAAGTCAAGAGCCGCCGCGTCGGCGGTGCCAACTACCAGGTCCCCATCGAGGTCAAGCCCGAGCGTCGTCAGGCTCTCGCGTTCCGTTGGATCATCGGTAATGCCCGCAACCGCAATGAGCGCAGCATGGTCAAGCGCCTTGCCGGGGAGCTCGCCGATGCCTACAACAACACGGGTGGCGCCATCAAGAAGAAGGAAGACACCCACAAGATGGCCGAAGCCAACAAGGCCTTCGCCCACTATCGTTGGTGATCCGCCTCTTACCGGCGCGCTGAGACAAAGACATTCCCTGAAACAACCCGCCTGCTCTTCGCAGGCGGGTGTTTCTGTTCTCATTCGTGACTACTGGGCGGCGCCGGACTCCATGATCGCCTTCAGCCGGGGCTGAATCTGCTTCCACCGCTCTCCCTGGGCGATGTCGACTCGCCCCAGTTCCTTTCCATCCGGCCCGAGCACCAGCAGCGATGGCACGCGGGCCACTGAGTACTGGCGTGCGACCGCAGAGCCGCGCAGTTGGTTCACGTCCACGCGTGTCAGCACAGCACTGTTCAGGTACTGGCGCGCCTCATCGCTGTTCTGGAAGACGTTATTGAACAGGTCCTGCGACGTCACGTTCCCCGGCATGTAGAAGAGAGCCAGCGTCGGCTTCCCCGTCTGCCGTCCCTCTGCGAGGGCCTCGGGGATGTCCGCCCGCCACTGCACCCGGTCCACGCTTCCGGCTATCTCTTCTGCCGTCACCCACGGGGACTGGGGAACAGGCGTGGCCGGATCCATCGTCCACTGGATCGACAGGTTGTCCAGCAGGACCGAGTAGGGCTTGTCCACTGGTGCCGTCACCATGATGCCCGGCTGGATAAACGCCAGCGTGTTTTCCTGAATCGGTGAAAACGAAGTCAGCACCCCGTCGACGTAGCAGCTGATCCCCGTCTGCCCTTCGACGATGAACTGAAAGCGGTGCCAGCCGGAACGTTCGGGCCCGAGAGACGAAAGCTTGTCGTGCAGATAGATCTTCGGCGCCGCAGAGCCGTTCGTGTACGAGAAGAACGCTCGCTCGCCCCCGATACAACCAAACCGGTACAGGTTCCAGAACGATTGGTTCGGCTTCAGTTGAGTACGACCATCCGTTCCAACGGCAAGAACGGCAGCCGAATGCCCAATGTCGGCTTTCCCGGGCAGGTAGACGTCTGCCTGAAAGAGCGCGCGTCCGGTCGTGCCGAGGCGGGCACGTTCCAGCACCACCGGCACCGTAATGCAGAGGAACCGTTGCGTCGCGTTCGTCTGGAGTTGGAGCCCCATCGCCCCGCATTCCCGCTGCACCTCCGGCGTGGTCAGGTTGGGATCACCCAGGCTGGCGTAGGATACCACCCTGGTATTCGTCGCGTTGCTGTTGTGGAGCATGATGCTCCCGGCCGGGATACCCGACTCGAAGTTCTCCCAACTCTTTAGATTGAACTGTGCTGATGCCGTGTTGTGCGAAAGCAAGAGGGCAGCTGCAACGGCGAAGCCGCTGGAAAAATAACGGAGCAAGGTAGGCGCCTCCAAGGTGGATTCCTGAGGGCGTTCAGCTTCCGAACATCGTCCGGATCTGCAAGACAAATCCGATCTCGGAGGATTGTTTTTGCAGGCTATCAGCCTCTGATTTGTCCTTCACCGAAGACGATCCACTTGGGGGTCGTTAGCTCGACCAGCCCCATCGGCCCGCGGGCGTGCAGCTTGTCCGTCGAGATGCCGATTTCCGCCCCGAGACCGTATTCGCCGCCGTCGCTGAAACGCGTCGAGCAGTTGATGTGCACGCAGCTGGAGTCCACCATGCGGGTGAAGTTCATCGCGTTGTCGTGGTCGCGCGTCACGATCGTGTCGGTGTGGTGGCTGCCGTAGTGGTTGATGAACTCCACGGCCTCCTCGAAGGTGCGGACGACCTTCACCGCGATGATGAGGTCAAGGTACTCGGCGTACCAGTCGTCCTCGGTGGCGGCCTTCGCGCCGGATACGAGACGCTGGGTCCATTCGTCGCCACGGATCTCGACCTTCTTGTCCTGCAGCGCCGCGCAGACCTTCGGCAGAAACTCGTCCGCGATGTCCGCGTGGACCAGCAGTGTCTCGGCGGCGTTGCAGACACCGGTGCGCTGGGCCTTGGAGTTCACGGCGATCTTCACCGCCATGTCCTGGTCCGCGGAGGCGTCCACGAAGACCGAGCAATTGCCGTCGAGGTGCTTGATGACGGGGATCTCCGACTCGCGGCTGATGCGCTCGATGAGCGGCTTGCCGCCACGCGGGATGATGAGATCGACGAGACCCTTGAGCTTGAGCAGCTCGCCCACCGCTGCGCGGTCGGTGGTCGGGATGAACTGGATGGCTCCCTCGGGGAGACCGACGGAGGCGCTCGCCTCGTCCATGAGACGGGCGAGGATCGAATTGGAGTGAAAGGCCTCGCTGCCGCCGCGCAGGATCGTGGCGTTGCCGCTCTTGAGGCAGAGCGCCCCCGCGTCCGCCGTCACGTTCGGGCGCGATTCGTAGATGATGCCGATGACGCCGATGGGCGCGCGAACCTGGCCGATGCGGAGCCCATTGGGGCGCGTGCGGACGTTGAACATTTCGCCGACCGGGTCGGGGAGCGCGACAATCTCGCGCAGGGCCCCTGCCAGTGCGGCGATGCGCTTGGGGTCCAGCTTCAGGCGGTCGATGGCGGCAGCTGAAAGGCCGTTGGCTTGCGCCTTCTCCAGATCCTTGGCGTTCTCCGCCACGATCAGGTCTGTGTTCTCCAGGAAGGAAACGGCCATGGCCTCGATGGCGGCGTTCTTGGCCGCAGGCTTCAGGGCCGCCAGCTTCAGCGCCGCGCGCCGGGCCTTGCGTCCCATTTCCTGCATCATCTCCGCCAGCGAAAGCTCCATCGTGCTCATCGTCCAAAACTCCTGATATGCGGGGTGCATCATCGCCCCGTGGTTCGGAAAGGCTTGTGACCCGGGCCCTTCGCGTCAAAGAGAAGTTGTCTCTCCACTCCTCTGCGCGACCCAGCCAAGGACTTGCGATGCCCCGATTCGAGTGGTCCCGTTCCGGCGAACCGAATCCGCCGCCCGTTGGAATCCCCGCGTTGGTGGAGCGATGGGGCAGCGACACCGCGGAGGCCCACCGCGTCATCCAGGGCGAAAACCTTGCCGTCTTGCAGGCTCTCCTTCCCGAGCTGGAAGGGCAGGTCAAGCTGGTCTGCATCGACCCGCCCTTCTTCACCGGAAAGGCTTGGTCCATGAAGTTCCCTGGGCTGGAGACCGAGCGCCACGCCTTCACCGATTCGCGGTGGGGGAGCGTCGACGGCTTTCTGGATTTCCTGCACCGCCGGCTGGTGTTGCTTCACCGGCTCCTGGCCGAGGACGGCTCCCTGTTCCTTCATCTGGACTATCGCGTCGCGCACTATGCGCGGCTGGTGATGGAGGAGGTGTTCGGTGCCGACCGGCTGCTGAACGAGATCGTCTGGAGCTATGCCTCCGGCGGCGGCTCCGGCGAGCGCTTTGGCCGGAAGCACGACACGATCCTCTGGTTCGCGAAGGGACCACGCCACACGTTCAACGCGGACGCAGTGCGGGTGCCCTATCGCGCGGCCATCGCGCCGAGCCGCCGCGACAGCTTTCACGAGGACGGCATGGTGGCGCCTGACGTCTGGGAAATCAGCCGTGGTCGCAACGGAGACGGAGCCACCGGGTATCCCACGGAAAAGCCCGCCGCGCTGGTGGAGCGGATGATCCTGGCGGCCAGCAACGAAGGAGACCTAGTGCTCGATGCCTTCGGCGGATCGGGGAGCCTTGCCGTGGCCGCTGCCTCGCTGGGGCGGCGGTGCATCTCGATCGACCAGAGTCCCCTCGCTATCCACTGCCACCGGCGCCAGCTTTCCACGATGGATGTGCCGTTCCGAATCGAGCTGTATCATGGGGATATCCAGTTGGGCAGCCAGACGGGCATCGATCTGAGGCCGGAGCAGGGGCTTCTTGGGACCCAGTTTACCCTCTGCGGGAATGTCGTTCCGGAATTGGACGGCTGGGCGCTGGAAGAAGTGGGCCCCAGAAGTGGGCCGCTAAAACCGCTCTGGCTTGTCTGGAGGGAAAAAAAAGATCGCCAGCCACGAATGACCAGCGATCCCATTTCCCTGACGGGCCGAAAGCCCTTTCTACGAATCAGTGCCTGGACGATTGACGGCACAATGTTTGAGAACCTTTACGAGCTACCGATGCGCGACTGAAAGTGGCCCGGTTTGGCCACTTTGGAGGCGGTGGCACAAAAGAGCCATCGCCGACTGGTCAGTTATTGTCCCAGTTCTCCGGTCGGACGTCGTGCCCGTAGCCGCGCAATTCGACGAGGGCCTTGTTGCACTGTTCCTGGGTCTCCCTCAGGCGGCGATTCAGGTTGTCATCGGTTGCCATCAGATCGAGGGATTCGATGGCGTTTTCAAGGGCCCGTTCGACCAGATCCTGAACGTTCTCGGTTTCCATGTTCTTCTCAATCCTCCGGCGGTCTTCCACTCTCTTGTTTGGTGACCGCCTCTACCAAGTATAGTGCAATCTTTGGGCCCGTCGCTGAAAAATCATGCGTTGCCAAACGGTAGTGCCACGACGGTCGCCTCCCCACCCGTTGCGAGCGCCAACCGCTGCCCCGGTTCACGCACCTGCCACCGGACCATCGCAAGGCCAATCGCCCGGCCGAGCCGCGGCGAGAACGTCGCGGAGGTGAGGCGACCCGATTCGGCCCCGTCGCGCAGCAGCGGCTGCCCCGGCGCGGGCGGATCTTCGCCATCGAATGTCACGCCGACCAATTTGCGGGCCGGGTGTCCGAGATTCAGGATCTTGGCGATCGTTTCCTGACCGGGATAGCAGCCCTTGTTCGTGTGAATCGCACTGAAGAGATCGGCCTCCAGCGGGATTGATTTCTCCGTCAGGTCGATGCCCCACCAGGCCACGCCCGCCTCCACCCTCAGGGTGTCGAAGGCGAGGAACCCCATGGCGCGTCCATCCAGCTTCGAGACGGCGGCGTCCAGCTTCGCAACAAACCCATGTAACTTGGCGACCGGTACGGCAACGACGATGGCACCGGGGAGGAACTCCGTCTCGAAGACTTGGACCGACTGTCCATCCATATTCCCCGCAGCGACCCGGCGCGGCTCGGCGGGCGCAGTCAGTCCAAGCGCCTCCACCGCCGCATTCCGGCGCGGTCCGAACAATGCCACGAAGCCCCAGCCAGCGGAAGCGTCCACGAACTTTGCATCCTCGGAGAACACGTACTTGTCGGCCAGAAACTGAAGGTACTCACCGGTGACCGCAGGCGGAGCGATGAGCCAGGAAGTGCCCTCATCCACGCGATAGAGCTGGAGGTCCGCTTCCATACGGCCGTCGGCGTTGAGCTGGTTGGCGCGGAGTCCGTCCCCCACCTCCATCGCCAGCGTGCGCTGGCTCAGGCGCCGGTTGAGATACTCGATGTGGTCCTTCCCTTCCGCGGTGACCAGGGTCATGTAGGACACGTCCATCCATGCGACAGCGCCAGTGGCGGCGTTGTACTCGGCCTCGGGATCGCCGTAGTGTGCCGGAACGACCCACCCGGCCAGAGGGATGGATCGGGCGCCGCGGGCCGCGTGCAGGTCGGCAAGCGGCAGTGCGTTAAGGTTTTCTGTCGGCGTCATCGTCGCTGATTTCCTCCTCGTTCTCTTCGCGGCTGCCATCGTCCCAGTCCACGCCGGGCATCCGACTCCCCTGGCTGGGAGCGTGCACCAGGAAGAACACACAGAGCGTAGCGAAAAACGGGACGTACACGCAGCCAACCACCACCAATGCCCAGTACAGCGGGCCCGGGCGGGGGTCTTCCGCGCGCATCATCGGACCCACCGCCACGAACAGGGGGAGGTTGACGATGGCCAGCCCGGCGGCTTTGCTGGAGACGGCCTCCACCCGCTCCTCGGGAACGGGCTCCTTCGCGGCCTCTGCGGCGCGGACGTCCTGCGCCACGATGAACAGCTCTCGGCCGATCATGTGCGAGACGACCGTGGCCCCGATCCAAAGGATGAAGAACAGGCCGATCACCAGTTGATCGCGGAGACGAATCGCAGGAAACGGCATCGGTCAGACCTTCAGCCGACCGCGAAGCGACCGTGCCTGGGAAAGGGCGCGGCGCTGAGCGGGGGAGCGGAGCGCCAACTGGTCATCCTTCGCCAATTCCAGCAAGTGATCAAGGGCGCTGATGGCCTCGGCATTCCGACCGGCTTTGGATAGAAGCTCCGCCAGCATGAGCACCACCGAGGGGATCTGCTGGCGCGAGGAGCATCGACCGAGAATCTCAACGGCCCGCTCGCTGTTCCCCGCCTCGGCGGCGAGGTGCGCGGCGAGAATCGCCGCCTCTCCGTTCGCGTAGGTGGGGTCGATGTCCACCACGAACTCCGCGTGGGGGAGTGCTGCCGCTCGCTTGCCCGAGGCCACCAGGGCCCGTGCTGCCAGGAACTGCACCCGTCGGTCCTCGTCATTGAGCTTCATGGCCTCGTCGAGCTCGACCAGACATTCGCGGTAGTGCCCTTCGGAGAAGAGCAATTCCGCCAGTTCCAAACGCCGATCGAACGTGCCGTTTTCCCGGCAGAGCAGCGCCAGCTCACGAATGCGAGCGCGGTGGCGGATCCGCAGAAACTGACGGTCCACCAATCCGCCACTGGCGCGATTGGCAACGTAGAGGGGGAGAGCCACAGGTGGGAGGAACAGAATCCCGACGAGCCATGCATAAGGTTCCCCGCGGGCAAGAACGCTGCACAGCGCCCAGGTCCACGTGCAGACCAGCACCAGAATGGTAATCGGTTCGAGTACGATCAGCAGCACGCGGTTGGCGATCCTCCAGGATTGGAAAAGCAAATCCCCGGCCGTTTTCGGCGGCCGGGGATCATGAGTGCAAGCGCGGTTGCGGGTATCAGTTCGAGGTGTTGCCGGTGCTCGCAGGGGCTGCATCACCGGCGGGTGCCGCGGTGCCAGCAGCGGGAGCCGTGGCGCCGGGCGTCGTGGCGGCGGCGGGCGTTCCCGCGCCCAGGTCAAGCGCAGCACCTTCGTTGCTGAGCTTGTTGCCGAGCAACGTCAGGGCGACGGCGATGATGAAGAAGGCTCCGGCAAGCCAAGCCGTGGTATTGAAGAGAGTCTTCTGCGCACCACCGGCACCGAAGGTGTCGGTCAGCGCACCGGGAGCCTGAGCGGCTGTTTCCGATCCTGCAAGCCCGCCGGACTTTCCCTCTTGCATGAGCACGACAAGGATCAGCACGAGGCAAACGCCCACGTAGACGATGGCAAGCAGGGTGATGAGAAGGCTGAGAAAGGTCATTGGCTGCTTCTGACTGAAAAATAGATCCCGGCCCAAACCGGGGGCGAAGGGTCGGGAGCGGTGCCGCTCGCTGTCAAGGAAAACGAACACCTCCGGGGTTTGCGCCGAAGTGGTGCGGGATTCCTGCCGTGTTGATTGTAATCGAGCGGGGACTGTTTTCGGTGCAATTACAATCCGCATTCGAAAAATGCAAAGAGTACGCGAATGATTTCGACGCCTATTTTCACGTTGACGTGTCTTCACGCCAGCAAACCAAATGGCAACGCAATAACCGGCAACTCTCACTCGGGGGATTCCCTGAGGTGCGGCACAAAGAGACCCACAATCAGAAGGAGCAAGACATGAGGAAGCATCATCACTTTGCATCGGCGGTGGCGATTGCAGCGCTCCTCCCGATGTCCCTGTCCGCGGCCTACGTGCCGGGATCCCTGGTGGCCCACTGGCCGATGGACGAGACCGATACCAACGTGAAGACGTTGGAGGACACATCCGGGAATAACAACACCGGCATCTTCACCGAAGGACCCGCGGTCCTTGGGTTCCAGACGGGAAGCGGGGGAAACTTCACCACGACCGGTCCGACGATCAATTCCGTGACGAAGAACGCTTTCGAGTTCGATGGGAACGACGACCTGTTGATCGTCCCCGACTCAGCGGCGTTCGATTCGGCGGCCACCCAGGGTTCGATCTCCTTCTGGATCAATACCGACCTCGACGCGCGCATGTCGATCCTGCGCGGTCGCAACACGGCGGATGACAACTACACCGGTCCGGCCCTCGAAAAGACAGGCAGCTCCGGCTCTGCCGCCTACCGGGTGTTCTTCAACCCGAACGTGGCGGAGGCAGCCTACTTCATGGCCGAGGCTCTCCCCACGAACAACGTCTGGCAGCACTACGTTTTCGTGTGGGATTACAGCGCCAGCGACTCGGGCAACGCGGCGAACCCCAACCGCGTGAAGTGCTATGTGAACGGTGTACTGACCACGAATCGCACCAGCTCCGGCGGCAGCGGTGACTCTGGCTTCACGACTCCTCCCACCTGGGGCGAACTGATCTTCGGTGGGCGCTACTCCCTGACCGATGCAAGCGCCGGCACCTACCGCGCCTTTGACGGTGAGATGGGCGAGATTGCGATCTACAACACCGCACTCGACGCGACAGCCGCGGCCAACCTCTACAACAATGGTGTGAACCCGGGTGCCTCAGACCTGATCGGCTACTGGGATTTCTCGGAGGGATCCGGCGCCACCGTCGCTGACGATTCGACCAACGACAACACCATGCAGGTTGCCAACTGGGAACCGACCCTCCCCGTCGCCACTGTGGGCAACGGGCCGACCTTTGCCGCCGCAAATTCGACGAACAAGCCCAGCTACATCAGCCAGGCCCTCGAGTTCGACGGCACCAGCGACGCCATCCGCGTTCCTGACAGTACCAGCCTCGACTTCAACAAGGGTCAGGGCTCGATCGTGTTCTGGGCCTACTTCGATTCGAATGCGCGCACCAACATCATCGGCGACACGTCGGGCGGCATCATTGGCCAGATCAGCAGCTCGCTGCGCATGGCCTTCAAGGCGGCCAATAGCTCCGATTTCCTCCAGACCACTGCGGCGGGCACCACCGTTCCTGCCGGCGAGTGGGTCCACTACGCCTACGTCTTCGACCAGTCCCAGTCGGCAGGTACCACTGCCGCTCCGAACCGCGTGAAGATCTATCGCAACGGCGTGGCCCTCGCCAACGGAACCACGAACCTCGACACCACGTTTACGACGATCGGCACCACCGCTGACTGGATCATCGGGCGTAAGGAAAACATCACCGATGTGACGAACGCGCGCTGGCTGAATGGACAGTTGGCCGATATGGCCATCTTCAGCGCTCCGCTTTCCGCTTCGGATATCGCGGACATCGTCGCCAACGGCGTGACGGCCTTCCTGCCGACCCCTGAGTCACCCACCGTCACGACCAACGCTGGCTTGACGCTCGGCCGCGCGGCCACGGCCCAGATCACGTCTGCCGCACTCGCGGCGACCGACTCGCTCGAAGGTGCCTCCAGCCTCACCTACACGGTGACCACGGCTCCGACCCGCGGCGTGCTCTCCTCCAATACCTTCACCCAGGCCGACATCAACGGTGGCACGGTGACCTACACCAGCACCGGCACCGCTGGCGCGGACTCCTTCGAGTTCTCCCTCTCCGATGGAACGGCCGCGGCTCCCGTGACCGGCACCTTCGCCATCACCGTCACGCCCAGCGTCGACACCGATCGCGACGGAATCCCGGACGCCGTGGAAACCACGATCGGCACCCAGGCCAACAACAAGGACTCCGACAACGACACGATCGAGGACGGCGTTGAGCGTGCCATTGGCACGAACCCCAACTCCGACACCGACCCGATTGTCGGCAACCGCACTGACACCGACGGCGACGGCATCCCGGATGCCTACGACTCGGCTCCCTCCAACGCCGACAGCGACTCCGACGGCTACCGCGATGGTTATGAGTACGCCTACAACGGCACCACCACGCTGGCGGGCACGCCTCCCCTTGGTGATGCCAACGGCGATACGCTCAAGAACGCTGCGGACGCCACGCTGATCCTCGAGGCCTTCCTCGAAGTCTCGACGCTGGCCGTCGACGACGAGCAGGTCGACATCAACCGCGACGGCATCGTGGATAACGTGGATGCGGTGCTGCTCTATCAGTGGGCACTGACGAACATCTCCGCGATCCCCTTCCCGAAGTAACGGGAAAGCGATCCATGAAGTCACATCGCGACGGGGGCAGGGAAACCTGCCCCCGTCGTGCGTTACCGGCCCAGAGTTTTGGCGAGTAGGCGGCCGACGGCGTCCCTGGCGACCATGCGCCCCAGGCGGAGCAGCCGTGGCCATTTGGGGGGCACTGTATAGACACCGTAGCCCGGCCAGATAAATCGGAAGTGATGAGACTGGTTCACTTCCCGCTCCGCCTCCTCCCACGTGCGGCAGCCGGGGAGCAATGTGCCAGGCTCCAGATCGCGCAGATGGCAATGCAGCACGCGCGACATGGTCCGGATGAGGCAGGGTTGAGCCAGCGGCGTGTTCCACTCCTCGCCGATGATGAGTTCCCGCGCATCCGACTTATAGACAGCGTTGCGGAACGGAGGCTGGTCACGCTGGCGATCCGCGGTCGTGGCCTGATCAATCGGGTGTCCGTTGCGCTTGAGGAACGAGGCGGCGTATCCGGCACGCCAAGCCTCCAGAAGTTGCATCATCACGGGAGTGCGGCGATAGGCGAAGAGCCCCATGCTGCGCTCGGGGAAGATGTCCGGCGCATCCGCCGAGTTGCGGCTGTTGGGATCGCGGAAGTTCCGATAGCTGTCGCGCTCCGGCGCCAGCTTGCAGGCGTAGTCATAACGATCGAGGCAGTCGAAGAGTTCGTCCAGCCGTCCCATCACCCAAAGGTCGCTGTCCAAGCCCAGGGTTCGCTCGAAAGGTGTCTCAAGCCACGCGACGATTCGGTTGTAGTTCCGCGCGGCGCGACGTTCAGCCGGGATGATGACGATCTCGGCTGGGAAGTCGGATTCGACTTCCACATCAGTGTGGACGACGACAGGGAGTTCAGGGTGGTGCCTGCGCAGGCTCCTGAGCAGTTCGCGCGTTTCGCGAAGCGACTCCGCACCGGCGGCAGTGATGATGATTCCGCGCTCGCGCGTCATTCGATCTCTCCGGCCTGACGGCGTCGGTCAAGGCGACGCACCACGGCGTACAGCATGGCAAGGGTCGGCGTGTCGACTCCCGCGGCGCGGGCTCGCCGCAGCGGCTCGCCCAGAATCGCCTCCACCTCCAGCGGTCGACCGGCCTCGTAGTCCAGCTGCATGGAGCTGCGATAGGCGCCGATGGTCTCCGTTGCGTCGAACATGCGCTGGATGAAGCTCTCCGGCACGGGGGCGCCACAGGCATTGGCGGCGGCGCGAACTTCCATCATCAGGCGGTGCGCGACGGCGCGCAGCTCCGGGTCCCTCATGACGGCTTCCGCGTGGGCGTGACCAGCCCCAACGCCAAGCCCATTGAACGGCACATTCCACATGAGCTTCTCCCAGCGGATCAGGCCGATGGAATCGCTCACCTCGCAGGGGAAATCCGCGTCGATGAAGAGTTGCGCGAGCTGATGGGTGCGTTCCGTGGCGGGGCCGGTCAACTCGGCCAGGCGGATGCGCCCGTGGTCGGTGTGGCGGATCAGGCCCGGCTCGGGGCGGGTGCTGCAAAGGAATGCGACCGCACCCAAGACCCGCTCGCGTGCCGGTACTCCAGGATGGAGGGTCTCCAGCGCGGCAGCGATCGCGTCCTCGTTGCCGAGCCCGTTCTGCAGCGTCAGCACGACCGTCGACTCGTGACAGGTGTGTCTCAGAAGTTCCGGAAAGGCGCCGTTCTCGGTGGCCTTCATGCCTACAAGGACCAGGTCGCAGGGACCTAGCGATTGCGCGTCTGTACAGACAGGCACCCGCAGGTCAAAGTCCCCCTGCCAGGAACGGATGCGATAGCCGTGCTCGCGCACCGCGTCGTAGTCGGAGCGGGCCAGAAGATGAACGTTGCTGCCGGCGCGGGCCATCCGGACGCCGTAGAGGGCGCCCAGGGCTCCGGCGCCGATCACGCCGATCCGGCCGCGAAACTTCCCGCTGCTTGTGGTACTCATGGGTCGTTGCTTACCTGTCTTCGGTGATGGGCCGCGGCCTTAGCGAGCCTTCCGGCAGCCAGCGCTTCAGGGAGTTGACGAGATCGCTGTCGGAGAGCGGCTTGGTGAGGAAGTCATTCATGCCCGCCTCCAGACATTTCTCGCGGTCGCCCTCCATGGCGTTTGCCGTCAGGGCGATGATCGGTGCCGTTCCCTTGCTCGAGGGCAACGCCCGAATGGCTCGCGTCGCGTCGTAGCCGTCCATCTCCGGCATCTGGCAGTCCATCAGGATCACGTCGTACTTGGCGCGGCTGACCTTTTCCACCGCCTCGACACCGTGCGAGGCCACGTCCACCTCGCAACCGAGGCGGGATAGCATCGTCTTGGCGACTCGCTGGTTGATCATGTTGTCCTCTGCCAGAAGGAGTCGGGGAGGGCTGCCATCGGGCATGACAAGGCGATGGGCGGTCAGCTTCGCAACGATGGTGCTGGGGGCGGCCGGCTCGGGAACCAGCGCGAGCGGTAGCGTGAACCAGAAAGTGGAACCGCGCCCCGGCTCGCTTTCGACCCCGATGGTCCCACCCATCAGTTCCACAAGCTTGCGGCAGATCGCGAGCCCGAGCCCCGTTCCGCCGTGGCGACGTGTCGATGTTGAATCCAGCTGGCCGAACGCCAGGAAAAGGCGGTGCCGCTGTCCCTCTGGAATACCAGGCCCCGTGTCCTTGATCCGGAATGTATAGACAAAGCGATCTTCCCCGTCGGCCTTGCCGTCCACGCTTAGGCGAACCTCCCCCCGGTCGGTGAACTTGAGCGCGTTACCGATCAGGTTCAGGAGGATCTGGCGGAGACGGCGGTTGTCGCCTTCTACATGGCGGGGGAGCCGATCAGGGAAGTGGAGCTTGAGTTCGAGGTACTTGCAGGTGGCGCGGGAACTCAGAAGGCGAATGACTTCCTCGCAGACGAGGGAAAGTTCGAATGGCTCGTTCCGCACTTCCATCTTGCCCGCTTCGACCTTTGAAAGATCGAGGATGTCATTGATGAGCGATAGGAGAGCCTCAGCCGACTGAACGACGGTACGGGCCTGGTCGGACTGTTCCTCCGACAAGGGCGAATCGACCAGCAGGTTTGCCATGCCGATGATGCCGTTGAGCGGCGTCCGAATTTCGTGGCTGACCGTGGCAAGGAACTCACTCTTGGCGCGTGTCGCTGCCTCCGCCGCATCACGGGCAGCGATCAGGTCGGCCTCGTGTTGCTTGCGATCGGTGACATCGCGGGTGGTGATGGCGAGGCCGTCGCCCACGGCCACGACCTGATGCTTGAGCCACGCGCCGCGCAGCCCGGGAGCATCAGTCTGGTATTCCTCCTCCAGCGGGATGCGCGTTTCGACCACGCGG
The DNA here is from genome assembly GCA_016125005.1 of bacterium. Lineage (GTDB taxonomy): Bacteria > Sumerlaeota > Sumerlaeia > SLMS01 > SLMS01 > WGMQ01. Next base: position 35,568 of record WGMQ01000047.1, read on the forward strand.
ACGAAGCGGTGAAGATAATCTCCGGCGAGGATCATGGAAAAAATCGGCGAGAATCGCTGCCCGATCAGGTCGGCGCGCTCGCGCGACAGCATGGCAGCACCGCGGTTGTTCGATTCGACGAACTCGAAGTCCTCGATGATCCCGTCGGAACTGCGGACCGCGCGCAGCAGGTAGAAGGAATCGAGGCCACCCTCCGCTGCCGCGCGGAATCGGGCTTCGCTCTCCTGAAGTGCCTTGGTCGAACGGCGCTGTTCGGAAAGATCCCGGACGACAGCGATGATCTCCTCGCGGCCATTGGCCGCCACGGTCGTCAGCGTCACCTCGCTGTAGAGCTGAGTGTCGTTGCCGCGACGGAACACCCAGTCGAAGCGGTGCAGCCCCTTCAGCTCTGCAAGCGCGATCATCTGCTGGAACTTCGGCCCCGATGGGCGTCCATCCGGCTGGATGACCGGAGAGATCGTACCGACCTCCACATTCAGGAGGGCCGATTTCCCATCCACGCCAAGGACCCGCATCGTGGCCATGTTGCAGTCGAGGATGCGGCCTTCGTACAGCATGATGATCGGGTCGCCCAGCGAATCGAACAAGCGGCGAAAGCGCTGCTCGGCCTCGACGCGGCTGGTGATGTCGAGCTGGGTGCCTGCCATGCGGATCGGCGCCCCGGAAGGATCCTTCTCGACGACCGAACCGCGATCCAGGATCCAGCGATAGGTGCCATCGGCGCCGCGCAGGCGATACTCGCTCTCGTAGGTGGTGGTTTTCCCCTCCAGGTGTTGCTGGAGTTGCTGGAATACCATCTCGCGATCATCGGGGTGAAGGAGCTCGGCCCAGGACTCGTGTCCCATTCCGCGGCTGCGCTCGGGGAAGCCCAGCATCCGCAGCCATCCCTCGTTCACCCACCCCTTGTTGTCACGAATATTCCAGTCCCAGGCGCCCAGACCCGTCGCGTTCAGGGCAGCCCAACACGCGGAGAGAATCGGTGCCGGTGGCAGACGATCACCCGTCCCCCCCGTCTGCTCCGTTTCCCCGGGAATGCTGGCCGGGAGTTGACCGCCTTCCTCCATGCTTGATCCCGCTCCTGCCAAATGGCCTACCCTATCGGTATACCGAACAGGCGGACTCGGAACCAACCCTTTTCGCTTCCCCAGCCAAACATTGTCCAGAGCGGGCCGTGGCGGGACTTGAGCAGTTTCCCCGTCTTTTCGTCGCGCTTGTTGTAGTCATTCCAGAGCAGCCCGAAGAGCAGGATGCGGGCGTTGACCCGGGTGAACCGGGCGGGCTTGGCTCCGTCGCCCATCGTCTCGGTCACCTTGCGCCAACCCATATAGCCCGCCATGCCGAATAACGGGCCATGACCCGATATCTCGAAACTCTTCCGTTTTCCCGGGCTCACGGGGTTCTTGTCGCGGAGATCGAAGCTAGACCACAATGTGGGCCCGAGAACTCCGCCAAGCAGCAGGGGAGTTGTCAGGCGCACGAGTGAGTAGGTGCTGTCGCGGTAGTGGGGCTTCACCGTCTCAAGCCGGAGGTTAGCAGGACCAAGGGTGTGGAGCGAAAGAAAGCCGCTGATTCGGGTGTTGTTGTTGTGCTCCGGCTTTTCGCCGCGGATATCTGCGGGAATGTGGAGATGAGTGAACAGGAGAGGGAATCCGCCGATGCGGGCAATCTTCCCTTCCTGGTAGCCTTTCGATCGGATGCCTGTCGAGAAGGGATTCCACCAGATGCTCAGGGCCCGGATCGGTTCTGCCTTTTCCCGGCCGTAGGTACTCATGCGGTAGTTGAAGATGAATGGGAGCGAGGGAAGGAGTCCGGGAACGGATAGGTCGTGCCAGCGGAGCGACAGGATGCTCAACTCATCCTGCCCGGTCCGCTTCGACTTCTTTACGTCCGCCACCTTCACGAACAGGTTAAAGGGAATTGGCACTCCCCACATCTTGACCAGGTCGGTATCATCGTCTGCGCCCTGATCCGAAGCATGGCTCGACTTCTTCTCTTTGTTCGAGGTCCGGGGGCTCGCGTCGTAGGCGGGCCAAAACTCCGGGGGGAGCGCTTCGCCGTGGCGGGGCAACTCTACCGCCTCGTAGAGCGAAGTCCGGTCGTTGACGCTGCATCCAACCAGCATGCCCAGCACCAACGCCATCAGCGCCCAAAGCCAAACCGTCCCCTTCATCTCACACCCTCCTTACCCGATTGGAATGAATAGTACCCTCACCTTGAATCGATCGCCGGAATGGCCCCAGCCGAACATCGACCAAAGCGGGCCGCTGCGGTCGCGAACGCGGGCGCCGGTCTCGGCGTCGCGCTTGGTGTAGTGATGCCAGAGGAGCCCGCCGAGCACATGAACGTTGTGGCGACCCGTTTTCCCGCCTCCGGCGGAGGCCGGTTCAACGCGGTCTTCGAAATACCCCAGAACCCCGGCCAACGGTCCGTGACCGATCAAACGCCGCTTGCCGCCATGCTGCGGGTCGGTCAGTCGGACACTATAATCCGTCCAGAGCATCGCGCCCAGTCCGCCACCGAGCGCCACGGGAAGAGCCACATAGCCACGGCTGCTGCGCGTCGTCGGGTCGTCTGCCACCTTGGTGTCGGCGCCGAACGTCGCCCAGGCGGGCCCAAGCGTCCACAGCGTCGTCGTGCCGTGGAGCCGCTTGGACGTACCGGCCTTGCTGTCATTGCGGGCGATCTTTAGGTCCGCGAAAAGGAGCGGAAGTCCCTGCGCCCGGATCTGGTAGCGCTCGTCCACCTTTCCGATGGCGCGGTCCTCGAAGACAAAAGGCGAGTAGGTGATGGCGCGGAACCCGATGGGACGATCCGTGCCCCGTTCGTATTGATAGAGGCGCCACTTGATGCGGTAGGGGAGAGTGGTCATCAGCATCGGCGACGCGATGTCATTCCACACGAAGCTGGTTGCCTGCGCCTTCTCCAGCGGCGCCGCTGCGTCCTTGGGTCGATCGACCTCGAACAGGTAGGCACTGGCGTTGAAGGGGAGCGGCCAGTTGAAAGCCTCGGCGACGCTCAGCGTTTGGTCCGATTTGGCCTCACGGGCCTCCTGCATTCCGACCCAAATGTCCTCCGAGAGCGGCTTGCCATGTCGGGGAGAGTCCTCTTTCTTGAAGTACTCCGACCGCCGGGTGAAAGAACAACTCGACAGTACCGCGACCGCGATGAGGAGCAAGATTGGTAACTTTAGCAGGGGACCCATGAGTCAATCCTTTGGCGGAATGAAAAACTAAATTGCTCTGTGCGTCAAATGAAACGTTTGGAAAATATAATCCGGGGCGGCACGCTGATGATCGCGCCGCCCCGGACGGTTGCCAAGCACTTCGGCGCGGGAATCAGAACCAGGCCTTGCCGCCGCGCACGTAGATTTCCTCGAACTCCTCATCGCTCTTGGTCAGGTAGATGATCCCTTCGACCAGACCGATGAGCCCGCCGAGGCCAAAAAAGCAGGAGAGCACGATGCGGATGATTCCGCCCGTCACGTCACCCAGAATGAAGCGGTGGATGCCAAGGCCTCCAAAGAGGATGCCGAGAATGCCGCAGAGGACTCGATTGCTGGAACCTGATGCCATGAAACTCGCTCCTGATGTGGGGGATTGGGTGGGGAAGCGAAGATTCCCGGTTACGCTTTGCCGCGGACAACTTCCTCGATGATGCGCCTGACGCGCGGTTCCGATTCGAGACGCTCCAGCGCGGCCTGGAGGTTGAACTTGCCGGTGGCCAGCAGGATGGCCAGCGCCACGACTCGCTTGCGGGCCATGGCGCGGGAAATGATGACCTGCATCCCCACCGTGTCCATTGCCGCGTCGGTGGCGGGCTTCTCGCGGAAGATCGCCTCGTGCAGCGCCCGGCGCGCCGTCAGCGTGTCCGCTCCCGAAAGCTGCATGATCAACCCGACCGCACGATCATACAGCTTGGAGTTGGAAATCTTCAAGTCGATCATCACATTTGTGAAGACCTTGCCAGCCATGACGTGGGCGCCGGTGGTGATCGCGTTGAGGCAGAGCTTGAGAGCCAACTCGGCCTCGTTCGAGGTGCCGCGCGTGAAGCCCAGGTACGGCACGTCGATGGGGCAGAAGTGGCGGATGGTCTCGGGGATGGTGCCGGGGCGGGGCTTTTCCGTCGAGACGTAGAGCAAGGCGGTCGTGGCCTTGCCAGCGGCGGCGGCCTCCAGCATCTTGCGAGTGTTCTCGCCGAGGGTCTGGAGCGCGATGCCAATCACCAGGTCGCCCTTTTGGATGTCCGGCAGGACGGTCTGCTCGAAGGCCTCGTGGTCGATTTCGTAGGCCTTGCCGCGGGCCTTCATCTTGGCTGGGTCGTAGCCGAGGAACTCCCAACCTTCGCGGATGAAACCACGAACGTCGAAAGGGTCGGCGCCGTAGGTCGGCGGACATTCAGAGGCGTCGATGATACCCAGCAACCCGGCGATGCCGCGCCCCAGGTAGATGATGCGGCCACCGGAACGAAGGGCCGTCCCGGCGAGCCGAACCAGCTCCGCCAGCCCAGCCACGTTCGAGTAGGCGGCATTGACCGTCTCCTGGTAGTGGCGGATGCGCTCGATGATGCTGGCGCGCACCGGAAGCAGGTTGTCTTCCGAAAGCTTGGCAGCCCCTTCGAGGGACTGGTACTCGATGATCTCAAGGGCGATGGTGAAGACGATCTCGATGACGATCTTGGTCATCGAACCGCCCTTCATGCGGGTCGAACCTGTGACGGGCTCGGGGCCGTAAACCGGGTTCAGCAGCGTGAAGCGGTCCGATTCGAGCGCCTGGGTGATGACCTGGCGCACCGTCTTGTCCCAGCCCTCGATGGGCTTGTCACGGGCCAATTCCGGAGGATTAAAGCCGACCACGACCGTATCAAACGCGGGGTTACCGCCAAGGAACTCAAGCTGGGCAGCGACGTAGGGCGCGGACACACCAGCGGTGATGCCCAGATAGAGGCCCTTCTTGAGGTCAGGCTTCAGCTCTGCCTTCAGGTCGCGGAGCGCGGCGGCTGCACTGTCCTCTGCCGCCTCCTGAGCCTGGATCAGGGCGGCCTCGCCACCGGCGATCAGGGGGCGGAAGATTTCGGGAAGGCGGCGCTCGCGCAGGATGCGGTTGAACTCAAGGCAATGGAGGTGAGCGAAGCGGCCGCTAGTCCCGGCGCCAGCGAGGAAGACTCGGTTATCCGGGTCCTTGAGCAGGCGGGCCATGCGCCACGCCACAAGGGCCAGCTTCTCGATGATTTCCTCGTCCATCAGGGAGGGGTAAACATCGAAGCCGGAGAACATCTGGGCGTCGGATTGACGGAGCATTCTTACCATGCCGACGGGATCGGCAATATCCAGCCCGAGGGTCAGCGGATTGGGGCTTTCGGTGATGGAACGTGTAAGCATTGGGTTATTCCAACGGTTAGGGCCCAAGACGGGCCGGATGGCAATGCAGGGGGGCGGTGCCTGATTTAGCCCGCGGGGTCGGGCTGACGAGGCTTGGCAGGGCAAAAGAACAGCGCCTTTTTCGCGACCACAAGGGGCGAAAAAGGCGCTGGGTGCAAGCGGGGAATCACTGCCGGAGGGCAGGGTCTCCGTGAAGCTTAGGCGTTGGCCGTGGCTTCTGCCTCGCTGGAGGCGGCGGGAGCGGCTGCAACGGGACGATCGATCATCTCGATGTAGGCCATCTCGACGCCGTCGCCCATGCGGCGGCGGGTGTGGAGGATGCGGGTGTAGCCGCCGGGGCGGTTGGCGTAGCGCTTGGCCAGGTCTTCAAAGATGCGGTGGACCGCTTCCTTGTCCTGGAGGATGGCGAACGCCTGGCGGCGGTGGTGAAGGGTACCCTTCTTGCCGAGAGTGATGAGCTTCTCGACATACGGGCGCAGGGTCTTGGCCTTGGTGGCAACCGTCTCGATGCGCTCGAGGTAGGCGCCGCTGGCGTCCTGCTGAAGGATGAGGCCGCGGGTCAGGTTCCGGAGGGTGGCCGTCCGGTGACCGATTTCGCGGTTCATTTTGGAATGGTGCTTACGATGTCTCACGGGTCGTCAGCTCGGGAATGGAATGGGCAGGAGACGATTACTTGTCGTCGCCGGCAGGGATGGGGAGTCCGGACTCGTCGAGGCGCATGTTGAAGGAGAGGTTCATCTCCTTCAGGATGGCCTTGATTTCGGAGAGCGACTTGCGGCCGAAGTTGCGATACTTCAGCATTTCGCTTTCCGACTTCTGGACGAGGTCGCGGATGGTCTTGATGCTGGCAGCTTCCAGGCAGTTGTAGGAGCGGACGGACAGTTCCAGCTCTTCGATCGAACGATCGAGGAGGCGCTGGATGTCGCTGTCGCCGACGATGGCAGAGCCTTCGCCTTCGGTGCCGCTAACCGCCGAGGCCTGCTGGTCCTCAGCACGGATGAACAGGTCGAGGTGGTCGCGCAGGATCTTGGCCGCGTAGGAGACTGCTTCCTCCGGGCGGACAGAACCGTTGGTGATCACTTCGAGGGTCAGACGGTCATAGTCCGTCCGCTGTCCAACGCGCGCGTCAGAGACCTTGTAGGAAACCTGGCGAACGGGGGAGAACACCGCATCGATCGGGATGATGCCGATGTCGTCCTCGTCCTCCATGGTGCCATAGACAGCGGGCTGATAGCCGCGGCCCTGGGCCACCAGGACTTCCATCTCCAGCTTGCCACTGGCACTGATGGTGGCGATGGGCTGGTCGGGGTTAAGGATGGTGACGTGGTCGGGGAGTTCAAAGTCGCCGGCGCGAAGAACGCCAGGACCTTCCTTCGACACGTAGATCGTCGCCTTACCGTGAACGCCCTCCATCTTGAAGACAACCTGCTTCAGATTGAGGATAACGTCGTTCACGTCTTCCACGGCGCCCGGCAGTCCACTGAACTCGTGGCGAATCCCCTCGAAACGCACGCTGGTCGCCGCAGCCCCCTGGATGGAGGACAGCAGGACGCGACGCAGCGAATTGCCGATCGTATTACCGAAACCCCGCTCGAACGGCTCTGCGGTGAAACGGCCATACGTGTCGGACAGCGTCAGGGAATCGGCCTGAAGGCGAGTCGGACGAATAAGCGGTTTGAGTTCCAGGTCCATCTTGCAGGAAGACTCCTTGGTCCAGTCTGGATAGGTCGTGGGTGGAAGGTTCCCGATACAGGCGACTTATCGCGAGTAAAGTTCGATGATGTACTGCTCTTTGACAGGAATATCGTCGAGGTCTTCGCGGGACGGGAGCTGGAGGAAACGAGCCGTGAGGGTTTCCTGGTTGAACTCGATGAACGGCTTGCGGCCGCCGCGACGCTCCAGGAGCGCGAGCGATTCGGCAACGAGCTTGAGGTTCTTCGCCTTCTCGTTCAGCGTGATCGAGTCGCCGGGCTTCACGCGGTAGGAAGGAATGTTGACCTTCTTGCCGTTGACCAGAACGTGGCCGTGGCCGACGAGCTGGCGAGCTTGGGCGCGCGTCGACGCAAAGCCGGCGCGGAACACGATGTTGTCAAGACGGGACTCCAGAAGCTGGAGCAGGACGGTACCGGTCACGCCCTTGTAGCGCGTGGCGGTGGCGTAGTAGCGACGGAACTGACGCTCAAGAACGCCGTAGATGATCTTGGCAGTCTGCTTCTCACGAAGCTGGATGCCGTAGGTGCTGAGCTTCACACGAGCCTGGCCATGCTGGCCGGGAGGGAAGTTACGCTTCTCAAGGGCGGACTTGCCGTTGACGGAGCGCTCCCCCTTGAGCTGAAGGTTCTTGCCCAGACGACGTTCCAGGCGGCAAACGGGGCCTCTATAACGAGCCACTGTGGTGATCCTCCTCGATCAGGTCAGACGCGGCGCCGCTTCGGAGGGCGGCAACCGTTGTGGGGGAGTGGGGTGACGTCCTTGATCAGGTTCACCTTGAGACCGGCGCCCTGCAGCGAGCGAACAGCGCTCTCGCGACCGGGGCCGGGCCCCTTGACGTAGACGTCGACAGTCGTCACGCCGTGATCCATCGCGCCCTTGGCAGCCTTGTCGGCAGCCTGGCCAGCGGCGAACGGCGTGGACTTGCGGGAACCGGTGAAACCGGCGTTACCCGCGGAGGACCAGCTCAACGTGTTGCCGGACTTGTCGGCAAACGTGACGATTGTGTTGTTGAAGGTCGCGTGGATATGCACGACGGCATAAGCGACGTTCTTGCGGACTTTCTTCTTAACCGGCGCTTTGGAAGCGGCGGCTGCGGCTTTCTTGGCCATGGTTCAGTGGGTCTCCTTGGTCATCGGGTCCGGGCGATTACTTCGACTTCTTCGCGCCGACGGTCTTGCGAGCACCCTTGCGAGTGCGCGCATTGGTGCGCGTGCGCTGACCGTGCATCGGCAGGCCGCGACGATGACGGACGCCGCGATAGCAGCCGATGTCCATCAGGCGCTTGATGTTCTGGCCGATTTCGCGGCGCAGGTCGCCTTCCACCTTGTACTTGGTGGCGATGATCCCGGAAATCTTGACGATGTCGTCTTCCGTCAGGTTCTTGGTCCGGACGTCAAACGAGACACCAGCCTCCTTCAGGATCGCCCGGGAGGCGGTGACGCCGATGCCGTAGATGTACGGCAGGGCAAACTCAATGCGCTTTTCGCGCGGTAGGTCGATACCAGCAATACGTGCCATCGGGTGATCTCCTTATCCTTGGCGCTGCTTGTGGCGGGTGTTCTCACAAATCACGCGAAGCACGCCTTTACGGCGGATGACTCGGCATTTGGGGCAAATCTTCTTCACAGAAGCGCGAACTTTCATGGCGCTTTAACCTTCCTTGAGGAACGCATCGGCGAAAATGCGTTTGTCGGGGAAATGGGTGGGCTTATCCGCCGCGGAGGAGCCCTACGATCAAGTCTTGTTGCGGTAAGTGATGCGGCCCTTGGTCAGATCATAGGGAGAAATCTCGACCGTGACCTTGTCTCCGGGAAGAATACGAATGTTGTGCATGCGCATCTTGCCCGAAATATGGGTCATGATCTCCATGCCGTTCTGGAGGTTCACCCGGAATGTCGCATTCGGGAGCTTCTCCACCACGACGCCTTCTACCTCGATACCTTTTTCCTTGGACATAATCCTTCTATCGCAACGAGATGGGCTTACCCGCGCCGCATGAGGGGTGCGGCTCGGGTCGAGCCAGAGACGGTCACCGGCACGCCTCCCGCCTGTCAAGGCGTTTCAGCGTCCGGTTCCGAATTCTTACGTCAAACAGGCAGGATCACAACCTTCCCGCCTTTGGTGCCGTCTGTCAAGTGCCGCTTTGGACCGCAGGTGCGCTTGCAGCCTCGATGATCGACGAAATCTCCGCGTCCACCAACTCCATCAGGCGGCGGGTCAGGGCACCCGGAGTCCCCGAACCAATTGCCATGTCGTCGGCCTTGACGACCGGCAGCACGTTGATTGTGGTCGAGGTCAGGAACGCCTCGTCCGCCTGCATCATGAAGTCCACCGAGTAGGTTTCCTCGCGGACGTCGATGCCCGCGGCGCGGGCCAGTTCGAGGACCATCGCGCGCTTGCAGCCGCCGAGGATGCGCCCGTTGGCCGGGTGCGTGTAAACGACACCGTTCTTCACCACCCAGAAGTTCGCCACGGCGCCTTCCGTCACGATGTTCTCTTCGTTGAAGAGGATCGCCTCGAAGCCACCGCGCTCGGTGGCGTACTGCTTGGCGATGCAGTTGGGGAGGAGTGAGGTCGACTTGATCCAGCGGCGTGCCCAGCGCTCGTCGAGGTGTGTGTAGACCTTCACACCCTTCTCGTGCAGCTCGGGCGGATACTTGGCCAGGTTGCGGGCGAACCAGAATTCGTTGGGCTTGGGCGTGGCCGGGAACTGATGGGCGCGGCGTGACTCGCCGCGGGAAAGCTGGCCGTAGAGCGAGATGCGGTCGCTACCGGAGCGCGCGATAAGTTCCATGAGGACTTCGCGGCGCTGGTCGCGGGTGTAGGGGAGGGGGAGACGAAGGCCGGCGGCGCTCCGCTCCCAGCGTTCCAGGTGCTCTTCCAGAAGAATCGGCACACCCTGATAGGCGGCGATCACCTCATAGATACCCTCGCCGAAAAGGAGGGCGCGATCTTCCAATCCAACGTGGCCCTCGGAGAGGGGTTTGAACTCACCGTTGATCCAGACTGTTTCCATGACGCACCGCCTTTCGCTGCGAACCTTCAAAAATTCTGCGAACCTCTCCCGCACAACTGCAACGGAAGATTCTGGTTTATTTTGCTGTGGAGAATTTTGGAGCGGCAGGGGGCTCCGTTACTCAATGAACCACCCTTCGGTTCTGTAGTCGGGTGCCAGTGCGGGGAAGTTCAGGAATGGGATCACCGCACGGGCGAGGCCGCCGCCGACCTCGAGATAGTCGTCGGAGGTCACGTACTCGAGATCGTACCAGCGGCGCGAGAAATGGCCCTCGTGCGTGATCGCCATGACGGCGCCGTTCCAGTTATCGTAGAAGTAGGATTCGACGAAGATGCAGTCGGCCAGGTTGCTCGTCTGGGGATTGCGGTTGTCGAAGGTGGCGCTGTTGGCTCGCAGGTCCTCGATGTAATCCTTCTGGTACTGGGTGTAGGCGGCGGTGACGCCGTTTGAGCCGGGCTGGTGGTTGAAGAAGAAGGAGTCGCGCCACGTGGAGCCCTGGGTGGAGTGGAGGTTAAGGGCGATCTTGAGCGGCTGTGGCTCGGCCATCCAGCGGTCGACCTGGGCCTTGATCGCGGCGGCCTCCGGCTCGGTCGGCTGGACGCCCGAGGTTCCTGGCGGACAATACATGCGCTCCAGGTCGTTACCCGTCGTGGTCCAGCGGGTCATCCCCATGTAGATGCCGTCCGCATTGACCTGTGGCACGATATGGAAAATGCCGTACTGGCGGAGGCGCAGACCCGTGGGGGAGTTCTCGGTGATTTGCTGAAGGGCCCCCAGCATGCTGTGGGTCGACGTGACCTCACCGGCATGGGCGCGGGTGTGGATCCAGACGCGCTGCTTGTTCTCGATGGGGAAGCGCTTGTCCTCGATGGTGATCATGTGGAGGTCGCGACCCTGGGTGCTCTGGCCGATGACCTCGATCGTCGCATCGCTGCGCCTGTCGATGATGGCATGGACCGCATCGAGGGTTTCCTGATAGCCGTATGGATGGAAGAAGGCCACCTCTGCCACGGTGGAGTCGGCGGGAATGGCGAGGATGATCTGCGACGTGGTCGGAGCTTGGGTGCTGCTCATCTGAGTCCAGGGGCCGCTATCGAAGCGATACCACGGGCGGGGGCTCTGGGTGTGATCGATGTTGATCGTGACGGTCCTTCCCGCGCCGCCGGTCATGCGGAAGCGAAACCAGTAGCGGGCGCTGCTGATCGTGCCGGGCTCGTTATAGGTGACCGCCGAAAAGGTATTGGCGTTCGCTCCGGCCGAGACGCTGACGAGACTTCCGTTGTCGTAATCGGAATCGAAGGTGATCCCGGAAACGGTGGTGGTAATCTTCTGAGGAGCCGCCGCGATCTGCTTGCGGATCTCCTCCGGCGAGAGCTTGGTGGTGGTGGATGGCTCTTCGAAGTAGAAATCGTCGGCCTTGGCGACCGAGCCTCCAAGCAACAGACCCACCAGTCCATAGTTGACCAAATCAATCAAGCGCACGGTAGCATCCCCCTTTTCTGAAGCGAAATGCCTACGCGCGGAGGGTGATGGTGTCCAGTCTGGTTTTATGCATTGCCGGTGCCACGAAGGATGGCAGTGGGGAGCTGTGGGCAACACAGCAAGACGCCCCCGCGTTCACCAAGGAACGTGGGGGCGGGACTTTGCATCATGGGGCGAGGGACGATCAGCCGTTCTTCGCCTCGAACTCCTTCATGAAGGAAACCAGACCCGTGACGCCTTCCTTCGGCATGGCGTTGTAGATGCTGGCGCGGAGGCCGCCGACGCTGCGGTGGCCCTTCAGGCCGTCGAAGCCCGCGGCGGTGGCTTCCTTGATGAGCTTTTCCTCGAGTTCCTCGCTCGGCAGACGGAAGACGACGTTCATCAGCGAGCGGTCTTCCTTGGCCACAGGGGTCTTCCAGAAGTCGCTGCTGTCGAGGCAGTCGTAGAGCACCTTGGCCTTGGCTTCGTTGTGTGCCGCCATGCCAGCGAGGCCGCCGTTACGCTTGATCCAAGCGAAGACGCGGCTGACGACGTAGATGCTGAAGGTCGGGCAGGTGTTGTAGCACGACTCGTTCTTGATCTGCTCACCGTACTGGAAGAGCTGGGGAATGTCCTTGGCACCCTGCTCGGCCAGGTCCTTGCGGATGACGACGAGGGTCACGCCCGCGGGACCGAGGTTCTTCTGCGCGCCAGCGTAGATGATGCCGTACTTCGAGACGTCGATGGGCTTGGAGCAGATGTCCGAGCTGGCGTCGACCACGAGCGGGGAGAGCGCGCCGGTGGGCTCGCCACGGAACTGGGTTCCGAAGATCGTGTTGTTCGACGTGAAGTGCGTGAACTTGGACCCGGCGGTGAACTTGTGGGTCTTCGGGATGAAGGTGTGGTTCTCGGCCTTGCTGGTTGAGGCGATGTTGACGGTGCCGTAACGCTTGGCTTCCTTGATGGCCTTCTCGCTCCACACGCCGGTTTCCAGGTAGTCGGCGGTGCCGCCCTGGAGGAGGTTCATGGGAACCTGGATGAACTGCTGGCTGGCGCCGCCCTGGAGGAACAGCACGGCGTAGTCGCTGGAGATGCCCATGACTTCGCGTGCGAGGGCTTCTGCCTCGGCCAGCACCGCCACGAACGGCTTGCCGCGGTGGGAGTGCTCCATCACGCCGATGCCAGTCTTGCCGAGCGAGAAGAGCGCCTCGGAGGTCTCCTGGAGAACCTCGAGGGGAAGTACCGCCGGGCCGGCGCTGAAGTTGAACTTACGCGGAACCTGAAGGGTCGTCATGGAACCACCTTACACCAAGTGGGAAATGGGGACGGGCAGGTCTGAGGACCCGGGCCGCCCGAAAGTGCTGGAGAGAGAACACCTCCCATCCGGGAGGCGTCAACGGCTGTTGGATGTGGCGTGACTTGGATCAGTGCTGTCCCCTAGTCACAATCGTCGCGTGATCGGTAGGGTCCATGACCAACGGCCTGCACATTCCCGTTGCCATCCGCACGCTTCTTGCTTCCCACTCAGAGCGTCTGACGCAGGGCCGCTCCTCCCGGGGCGGCCCTCGCCGTTTCAAGACCACTGGCGCAGCCAGCACCTTGGCAAGAAAGTCGATGAACATCAATGGCACCGAAAAAGCCTAACCAGATCCAGCCGATGAACCTCAAGCCGCTGATCAAGCAGCTGGAGAAGGAGAAGGAACTCGAACCCGAGGTGATCAAGAGCGCCGTCGAGTCGGCGATCCTGAGCGCCGCGCAGAAGCGCGCCAAGTCCTTCACCGATGCGCGACCCAACCTGGACCTGCAGACCGGCGAGCTTCGCATGTATGTGAAGAAGAAGGTCGTGGTGCACGTTGCCGACGAGAAGCACGAGATCGACATTCTCTCCGCCAAGGCCCAGAACTCGTCCTACATGCTCGGCATGGAAGTCGACGTCGAGATCGACCCCGAGGAGTTCGGCCGCATCGCCGCCCAGTCGGTCCGTCAGGGCATCCTCCAGCGTCTCCGCGACGCGGAGCGCGACCGCATTTACAATCACTTCAAGGACAAGGTTGGCGAGGTGGTCACGGCCATCATGCAGCGCTACGAGCGTCACGACGCCATCGTTTCTCTCGGCAAGATCGAGTGCCTGATCCCGAAGCAGGAAGTGCCGATGGGCGTCCGCTATCGTTACGGTGATCGCGTGCGCTGCCTGATCGTGGACGTGCGCCGCGCCCCCAAGGGTCCGCAGGTGATCCTCTCCCGCACCCGCTCCGAACTGGTGAAGCAGCTCTTCAAGGTCGAAGTGCCGGAAATCAACGACGGCGTGGTGCGCATTGTGGAAATCGCCCGCGAGCCGGGTGTCCGCACCAAGATCGCCGTCCAGTCGATGGACGCGAACGTGGATCCGGTCGGCGCCTGCGTCGGCATGAAGGGTTCGCGCGTGCAGATGATCGTGCGTGAGCTGGACAACGAGAAGGTCGACATCGTGCCGTGGTCGCCGATCCCGGAGAACTTCATCACGTCGGCCCTCAATCCGGCCCAGATCGTTAACATCCGCCTCTCGCCCGTCGAGAAGCGCGCCGAGGTTGTGGTCGAGCGCGAGTCCCTCAGCAAGGCCATCGGCAAGCGCGGGCAAAACGCCAAGCTGGCCGCCAAGCTGACCGGCTGGAAGATCGACATCAGCGAGCAGGAAGAGGCCGAGACGCTGGCGCGGCTCGACGCCATCAACCAGCGCTACCTCGAGGACTTCCTCTCGCAGATCCAGGGCGTGCCGGAAATCGTCCGCGCGGCGCTGGCTCGCAGCAAGGACTACAACTCGGTCGAGAAGCTGGCCCAGATGGAACCGCGCGACCTGCTGAACTTCACCAACGACAGCATCGAGCAGGCCGAGAAGATCATCGAAGGCGCGCAGGAGTACCTGGAAGGCGTGCGCGAGATGAGCGGCTCCTCCTCCGATGTGGAGCTCCCCGCCGACCAGGCAGAGTTCCTCCGCGGCGCCGAGGACCTGGCCAATCGTCTCAGCCGCTCGTTCTCCGCCGCGCCGGAAGACCTGCCGACGCCCGAGGATGCTCCTCTTCCCACCGACGAGGAATTGGCCGCACTCGAGCGCAACGACAAGGCTTGATACCACGCGAACAGTCGTTCAGCCTCCGGGTAAGCCAACCCGGAGGCTTTTCTTTTTCGCATGATTCGATTCATTTCCATCGCCCTAGTCGCTGTTCTCCTCTCCGCCTGCGCGGTTGCTCCCCCCGATATCCAACCCCTACCTGAGTCAGCCATGCCTATGGTCGTTGCCCAAGCAAATGGACCAGCGCAGGTCCCGGTTGCCTTATCCCCCAATGGCCGTCTGCTCCTGACCACGGACGACCAACATGCCGGACTTTACCTGACCAGCACGGTTACGCAGTCAACCCGGGTCATCACCCGCAGCCGCAACGCGGGCTACTACCCAACTTTCAGCAGCGATGGCTCGCGGGTGGGATACAAAATCTTCCGGCCCAACGCCGACGGCGAGTACGAGCAGGCCGCGATGGTCTACGACATCGAGCAGGACCGTAGCTATCAACTCGGCCCATGGAGCACCATCGCAAGTACCCCCGCGTTCTCGCCCGATGGCAGTGTCGCCGTCATGCTTGACGGTCGACTTCACGTGACCTCTGCACTACTGGACACACTCCGGGTGCTGCCGCTTGCACCGGTTCAGGAAAATCCCCCCAATTTGCTGGCCTACGATCCACAGGGAGAACTGATCCTCGTCGTGCGCGAGGGCTCCCAGGCCCTTCTCCTGTCCGCCCAAACCGGAGAACTGATCGCTGAACCGGTTCTGGCCGCGCCGCTGCCGATCTGGGGACCGGTCTTTGCCCCGGATGGACGCCGCATTGCCTTCTCCACGATCAACGGGAAGTTGCTCATTTGGGATCGGAGCGACGCCCAATGGCTGGGACCCATCGACGGGGAGACCCCGGCCTGGCTTGACTCTTCTGCGCTACACCTCGTGGCGGAGGAGGGAAATGTTCGACGAGTCGATGTGAGTGGACCCAAGCTCATCGTCACGGATTCGCGCCGCGTGGGCGAGCGCTGGTGGGCGACAAGCCCCGGCATCGTTGCTTCCCAAATGGGTGAACGCCTGGTCATCCAGGAGAGTGGCTCCAGCGACCGCGTCATCACCGAGCTCACCTGGATCCGGTCCGACGACCCCGAGCCCACCGCCCCGACCCGCTGGCCGGAGAACATGAAGGACGACGGCTTCGGTACCCGGCATACGTTGGTGGAGACCGACGGCCTGGTCAAGATGACGGGCGTCCCCTACATCCATCAGGTCTACGACGTCCCCGATTGGTTCGATGGTCACTGGGCCTGCAACGCCGTCGTGGCCATCACTTGCCTGGCGTACTGGGATGCATTGCAGCCCAATCCCATCACGGTCAGTCGCCCCGAACCGCGTCCCAGCAACTTCGCGACGTATATCTGCGAGCGCTACACCCGCGGCTCCACATCCTTCGATGTGGCATCCCCCGATCCGAAGGGACGCGACGCCTGGGGTGCCTATGGCTATATTGTGCGGGAAAACTGGAAGGACACCAAGAACCACATTGCCGACTATATGGAGGTCCACGGCGTCGCATCCGGTGTGGACTGGAGCCCCAGCATGGCGAAGTTGCGGTCGGAAATCGCGGCCCAGCACCCCACGATCATCCTCCAGTCGCTGACGCTGGCTGGTCACTATGTGGTGGGAATCGGTTACCTGAAGGGGAAAGATACCGTCATCTCGAACGATCCCTACGGCGACAAGAACACGCGCCTCTATCCCCACATCGACGGTCGGGGAGCGCGCTACGACATGCCCGGTTCCAACAACGGGTATCAGAACTTCCGTGTGGTCCATTGCCTGATCTACTCGCGCGGCCCGAAGGAGTCGACCGGGCTGCCCGCGGGTCATTGACGCAAAAAGGGGGAGCCTTGCGGCTCCCCCCAATCACATCCGCTCGAAGGCAGAATCAGGCGAGATCTTCCGCACGCAGCGGCCAGTTGCCGGTCATTTCATCGACCTGGGCGCGGACCCTCTTCTGCACGGCCTCGTCGGTCGGGTCCTTCACCACTTCAGCAACCCAGTTGGCGATGGTGCGCATCTCGGCTTCCTTCATGCCGCGGGTGGTCAGCGCCGGCGTGCCGATGCGAATGCCGGAGGTGACCCATTCCTTGCGCGTGTCGTAGGGGATGGCGTTCTTGTTCACCGTGATGCCCGCGTGCTCAAGCGCGTTGGCGGCGTCCTTGCCGGTCACGTTGTAGCTCGTCAGGTCGACCAGCACGAGGTGCGTGTCGGTGCCGCCGGAAACGAGACGCAGGCCCTTCTCGACCAGGACCTCACCGAGGGCCTTGGCATTGGCGATGACCTGCTGGGAATAGGCGGCGAAGGAGGGACGAAGCGCCTCGCCGTAGGCCACTGCCTTTGCAGCAATGATGTGGACGAGCGGCCCGCCCTGAAGGCCCGGGAAGACGGCCTTGTCGAGCTTCGGTCCCCACTCGGCGTCGCCGAGCAACATGCCGGAACGCGGTCCGCGCAGCGTCTTGTGCGTGGTGCTGGACACAATGTGGCTGAAGGGGACGGGCGAGGGAATCGCCTTGCCGGCAACCAGACCCGCAAAGTGAGCCATGTCCGTGAGGAACACGGCGCCGATCTCGTCGGCGATCTCGCGGAACTTCGCGAAGTCGATGAGGCGCGGGTACGCGGAGCCGCCCGTGATGATCATGCGGGGCTTGTGCTCGCGGGCGAGGCGGACGACCTCGTCGTAGTCGATCTGCTCGGTGCCCTGCGCGACGCCGTAGTTCACGATCTTAAAGAACTGGCCCGCCATGTTCACGCGGTGGCCGTGGGAGAGGTGGCCGCCGTGCGCCAGCGAAAGGGAAAGCACCGTATCGCCGGGCTGGAGCGCCGCAAAGAAGACGGCCTGGTTGGCGGTGGAGCCGCTGTGGGGCTGCACGTTGGCGTGGACCGCCCCGAAGAGCTGCTTGGCGCGCTCGATGGCCAGGGTCTCGACCTTGTCGCTCGGCTCGCAACCGTTGTAGTAGCGCTTACCCGGGTAACCTTCCGCGTACTTGTTAGTGAAAACGGTGCCTGCGGCTTCCATGACGGCGCGGCTGGCGAAGTTTTCGGAGGCAATCATCTCCAGCGTGCGAAGCTGGCGGCGCTCCTCCTCCTGCACGGCCTCGAAGACCGCGGGATCGTGGGACTGGAGGATGCTGAGGGTGTCTGGGGTAACGCTCACCGAGGGTGACTCCTTGTGTGTGAAGGGACGACTGACTGGCCGGGGCTTGCCCGACGGTGACAGAAACGTTAAACCGTGGCCGACCCCCCGGTCAACACGGGACCGGGCAACATCCGACCGCCATTGAGCTTTTTCCGGCCCGTCCGATGACTCCTTGACCTTTGGTTGGCGCTCCACTAACCTTCCTTCAGTTTGTTGAGGGCAAAGGGGCCGCCTTGCGACCCCCTCGGAGGATAAGCACGCATGAGTTTCCTACGCGGATTGATCGGGAAGAAAGAACCGGAGAAGGAAGTTGCCAAGACCGAGGCGGCCGCCAAGGTCGACAGCACCTCCTCCGAGAGGGTGAATCCGATCGCGGGCCAGGACGGCGCGGCCGCCGTCAAGAGCCGCAAGCCCAAGGTCCCGACCGCCGAGCAGAAGGCCCACTTCGAGAAGGTCCAGCGCCAGGCGAAGCAGCAGCGCATCGGACGCGCGCTCATCGACCAGGGGCTCGTCAACGACGACATCATCAACTCCGCCCTGCGCAACTCCAGCGAGGCGGGCACCACGATCCAGAAGAGCTTGGTCCAGCAGGGCTTCGTCAACGAATCCGACGTGCTCGACGCGCTGGCCACCTCCTTCGGCCTGGAACGCGTCAACCTGCAGGACGTGCAGGTGACCGACGAACTGATCGCGACCATCGACAAGAAGATCGCCGAGAAGTATCGCATCTTCCCCGTCAGCGCCACCCGCGACGAGGTAGCCGTCGCCATCGCCGACCCGATGAACATTGAGGTCATGGACGACCTCCAGCGTATCCTGGGGCGCCGCGTCCGCGCGCTCGTTTGCTCCGAGGACGAGATCGACCGCTTCTTCAAGCGCTTCTACGACAAGAACGAGATCATCGGCATCTACGAGAACATGACCTCGGACATGGCGGAAGCCGAGCGCGCCAAGCGCGAAGCGGAGCAGGAAGTCGACATCACGGAAGAGGACGCCGACGCGCCGCCCGTTGTGAAGTTCGTCGACCTGATCTTCCGTCAGGCCGTTCACGAGCGCGCCTCCGATATTCACATCGAGCCGAACCGCTCGGGCGTGACGATCCGCTTCCGCATCGACGGCGTGTGCCAGGAAATGCCCTCTCCGCCGAAGAAGTGGCAGAACGCCATCGTCTCCCGCCTCAAGGTGCTCTCCGGCATGGACCTCGCCGAGAAGCGCATCCCGCAGGACGGTCGTATCAAGCTCTCCATGCCGGACCGCAAACTCGACCTTCGCGTCTCGCTCCTCCCGTCGATCTACGGCGAGTCCATCGTCATGCGTATTCTCGACCAGAGCAACGTGCTCCTCGGTCTTGAGGACGTGGGCTTCCTCCCGGACAACATTACGCTCTTCAACAGCCTGATCCGCACACCGACCGGCGTTATCCTCATGACCGGCCCGACGGGTTCCGGCAAGACGACGACCCTGTACTCGGCGCTCTCCACACTCAACACGCCGGAAGTCAAGATTGTGACGATCGAGAACCCGGTGGAATACATGATGGACGGCATTAACCAGGTGCAGGTGAACGAGGAAGTGGGGCTGGACTTCAAGCTCGGTCTCCGCTCGATCCTGCGTCAGTCGCCCGACGTGCTTCTCGTCGGTGAAATGCGCGACCTTGAAACGGCCGAGATCGGTATTCGTGCGGCGCTCACCGGTCACTTGGTCTTCTCGACGTTGCACACCAACGACGCTCCTTCCGCCCCTGGCCGCCTTATCGACATGGGTGTGAAGCCGTTCCTCGTGGCCAGTTCGCTGCAGGCCGTCGTCGCCCAGCGACTCCTGCGTCGCCTGTGCGCGGGCTGCAAGAAGCGCATCGTCCTGAGCGAGGAGGAACTGATCGAGGTCGGCGCCAAGCCCGAGGACATCGAGGCGCGCGAGTCCCTCGGTACCCTTGGTCCCGTTGGCTGTGATCGTTGCAGCGGCTCGGGCTACAAGGGGCGCACCGCCATCCACGAAATCCTGGTCGTCGACACCCGCATCCGTCAGATGATCATCAAGGGCGAGTCTGGCTTCCGCATCAAGAAGGTCGCCATCCGCAACGGCATGCGCTCGCTGCGCATGGACGGCTGGCAAAAGGTAAAGCTCGGCCAGACCAGCATCAACGAGGTGCTGCGCATCACGCAGGCGGATTGATAGCTAGTCTCTTGACAGGGCAGAGGTCCCCACCTAGGGTGGGGAAATGAAGGGCATTACGGATGAAATGGAAGTTCGTTGAAGTACCTCCCTTCACCACGAATCGAGAGCGTTGCTTCAGTAGCGACGAGGATTTTCGACGGTTCCAGCTAGACCTGATGATCAACCCCCTGCGCGGCAACGTAATCCCGGGTGCATCGCCGCTGAGGAAGGCGAGATGGGGCGATGAAGGGAGTGCTCGAGGAAGAAGCGGTGGGTGTCGAGTAATATACCTTCGCGTACCCGAGGCGGCCACAATCTTTCTGATTCATGTCTATCCCAAGACTCGCCGAGAGAACATCACACCAGAAGACGGGAAGATACTTGCAAGACTGGCCCGAGAGTTGAAGGCGGAAGCAATTGCCGCCTTCGGGGAGCCAGGACAGGAGCAGGACGAATGAGTCGCACAAAGCCAGGCCAAGCGCGAGAAAAAGAGCCAGCAGGGGCGTTGGCGCGTGAAATCGCCCACGGCCTTCGGGCTGCCCTCGAAGTGACGCGGGGAGAGTCGGCTGCGGCGCGCATCACCCATCTGGAGCTTCCAGAGCCTGCCCCCGAGTATGGTAACTCTGACGTGCAGCGCGAGCGTCATCGGATGGGTCTGAGCCAAAGTGCCTTTGCGAGAATCATGAATATCTCCAGCAAGACGGTTGAAGCCTGGGAGGCGGGGACGAAGAAACCAGGGCCTCCGTCGCGGCGTCTCTTGCAGATTCTGAGCGACGTGGAAACCCTCAAGATCGTTGCCCGGCAGGCGGGCTTCGATCTCATCCCGGCGGCCAAACGAGAACCGCAGCCTGCTCGCGCCGGTTCCAAGAAGTAGTTATCTGACTCGCCTTCTGTTGCCCAAGACAAACCCCGCCAGCCCAAATCCCAGCGCCGTCAGGAACAAACCTGCGCGGTAGCTGAACGGGCGATAGAGCAGCAGCCAGCCCGGTCCCGATTCGGTGCTCACCTGACGCGACGCGGGTCCGGGAAGCACGCCGTGAACCGCTGAGATGAACTCGATCGGTGCCGTCGAGCCATCGCCCGATTCCACGACCCAGCCACGATACCATCCGAGTGCGATCAGTCCTTCGCGCATCGAGGTTCCCGGCGGGCTGTCTATACGGATGCTGTTCACGGTCGGGAGTGTCGTCGTCAGCCGCGGTGCGGCAAGCCACTGCGGCCGATCCAGCTGCCCGAAGGAGACCTGCTCGGTGGCATAGCCGGTGAGCGGCTCGCCGCCGCGCCAGAAGGGGCCGTCGATGCGGCTGAAGTCGATGTCGCCGGTGCCCTCGCGGAAGAACGCGGCCCCCTTTGCCAGCGGATTGCGGAAGGCGGGCGCCCCGGGGAGCGACGCCGCCTCGTCTGGCGGGAACGCGTTCGGGTCCACGGGCAATTCGGCGAAGATGTGCGACACGCCGAGCAGCGCCAGCAGCTCCGCGTCGGGCTGGAACTGACGGAAGTTGCGGTTGAAGGCGTGCTGGAAATCCTTGAAGCGGGCCGTCGGCACCAGCCCCTCCTCGTAGCCATCCACCATCGGGACGCGGGCCATCACGTTGAGATGCGGCTGAAGGGACGCGGCGCGCCAGGTGATCGGATTGCCCCGTCCAAAGGTCGTCTCCAGATGGCGTTCGCGCACCAGCGAATCGTCGTCAGAAAGCGTGAGGCGCGTTCCCCGGTCGTCGAGCGAGGCCTCTGGCCGCGTCACCGTGTTCAGAACCAGAAGCGGCTCCTCCACCTCGGCCGGGTAGTTAAACTTCTCCTTCCGTGCGGGGAGCCAGAGTGCTGTATAGACAACCAGACCCACCGCCACGGCGACATGAATCCGCCGCGATGCCGCGCGTGACAACAACCAGTCGAAACCGAAGGCCGCCATCGTGACCAACGCGAACGAGCCCAGCAGGATGATGCGGGCGGGAACGCGAAAGCCCTGCGCAGGCGGGAGGATGCCAAGGAAAAGCTCGTGCAGCGAGTAGCCGGGCTGGGGGAATTCGGTGAAGTCGAGCGCCAGGATGCGCCGCGGGTCCGTGTTTCCGCCGAGCGCCAGCGCCGCGAAGAGAACGTATAGACAGGCCAGCCCCAGGGCCGCGCGGCGACGCCGTGTGTCAGCAAATGCGAGAAGAGCCAGCACCAAGACCGGGACACCGACATGGACGCCGTACTCCCCGAAGGCCCGCCGGTTCCATCCTGGATTACCCGCCTCGTCGAGCACAGGATTGCCGTCCGCATCCTTGAGGAAATAGCCGTCGCGAAAGCTCCCCTCGCGATGCGGGATCAAGTGCGTCAGGAGCACGTCCGGCGGCATGCTGAACGAGATCGCATAGAGCGGGTCGCGGAACTGGCGCCGCGAGTCCTTGTTCAGCTCCAGCGTCGGCAGCAACTGCACCGCGACGAGCAATCCCGTGAGCACACCCGCCAGCGCCACGCCACTGGCTGTCCTCAGCAACCAGGCACGGTCGCGACGATGCTTCGCCAGCGCGTATAGACCAAGCAACGCCATCAGCAAATGGCCATAGAAGGCCTCCTGTGGATGCCCCGTGAGGAACTGCAACGCCGAGCAACCCGCGTAGGAGAGCGCAAAGGCCCGTATAGACAAGCGCCTCAGCAGGAACAGCCAGCCGAGCGCCGTCAGCAGCGGTATATACGAAGCTGCCGCCACCTGGTTGATGTGTTCCTGATGCCCCCAGAACCACGCCACGCAAGGGAAGACTCCGCCCAGCACAACCGATGGCCACCGCGTGCATCCCAGTGCCACGCGCAGCCAAACCCACGTCCCCACCGCGGCCAGCGAAAGGTGCAGCAGGTTGCCGATGTTCATTGCCATGTGCGGAGGCAGGAACCCGTAAAGCAGCCAGTCGGGTGGATACAGGACCGCGTGCTGGAGCGAGGCTAGCAACGGTGCTCCCATGAACGACCAGGGATTCCAAAGCGGCACGACGCCGCGGTGGAAGATCGACTCGGTGAGGAGGAACTTCACGGGCCAGAAAAGATTCGCCGCGTCGCCGCCCGACTGCATGGCATCGAGCCTCAGCAGTGGCGCATAAAACACCACCGCCAGCAACGCGCAGGCGACAGCTTCAAAGCGGCGGATCGGCTCCGCATGGGACGGGGAAATGGCTTCCACAGTGGCCTCCAACGCGAATCCACCCCGAAGTGTAGCCGCGGCGCAATGGCAGGGCGCACGATTCGCATGGAAGTTACAGCCGAATCTATGCTGCACTCCCTTCGGCGGCTGTGCGGAGGACCGTCGAGCATGAGAGAACTGACAGTGCGGGCCTTCACCCTCATCGAGCTACTACTTGTAGTCGCCATCATTGCGATCCTGGCCGCGATTGCTGTTCCCAACTTTCTGGAGGCCCGCACGCGTGCTGCAGTGGCCCGCAGTCAGGCGGACATGCGCACGATGGCGACGGCGCTCGAGGCGTACTGGGTGGACTGGGCCTGGGCGCCGTACCACGGCGAGGTACTGGCAAGCGGGGTCGTCAACAGCCCCGCCAAAGCCGCCGGAATTGGCACCGTCGAGTTCGCCCCCGGCTACCCCATCACCACGCCGGTAGCCTACCTGACAGCCATTCCTCGCGATCCCCTGCTAAAGCCCGGTGGGCCAGACGATCTCCGCGTCTATGGCTACATCCAGAGCCGACTCATGAAGAACATCCTGTTGGGGCGCGGCCTCACGGACTCCGCCAATGCCATCGAGCCGACCTACGGCGGCTGGCGTCTATACGCCGCAGGCCCCGATGGCGACAAGGGACCGGACGCCAAGACCAATGTCCTCTACGATCCCACCAACGGAACGCTAAGCGACGGCGATCTGGTTCGCACCCAGAAGCAACCGGTCCTTACGACGCCCCGGGACGAACAGTAGTCCGCCGCCGCGGGGGAGCGCGGCGGCGGTTGCACAGGAGAGAGGATTGAGGATGAAGCCTTGGTTACTTCTCGATCACGGTCGCCTGAAGACGCCCTGAGCCAGAGCCCGCACCCTGGTTGATTCGGGGGATGGTGATGGTCACGTCGTCCCCTTCGCGCTTCGTCACGGCCTTCGCGACGTCCGCGTCGCTCGGAAGCGAAACCGCGTTGCTGAAGCTGCTCACGCTTTCCGATCGCGAGACATTTCCAGAGGGGTCTCGGTTTTCGGTGGTGCGCCGCTGCTGGCCGGAAAGCGTCACCGAGTCAGAGTTGATTTGGACCTCGAGCTTCCCCTTCTCGACACCGGGGACCGACGCCTTGATAATGTAGCTGTCAGGTGTCTCGCTCATCGTGACCGACGGGCCGCTTCCGCCCACAACGCCGAAGGAGAATCCGGCTCCCGGCCCCATGTTCTGAAGCATCCGGTTCTGCAGGGCGCGCATCTGGCTGATTCCCGAGATCGGATCCCAGGCATTGCTGAAGAACGGGTCGTTTCGGAAGAATGAATCGAACGGATCACTGCCCGCCGAGGCACCGGCGCTGGCGTTGCCGTTCGGGTCGTTGTAGATGACAGATGCCGCGTCGGCATCACGGAGCGCCGTGCGAAGTTCTTCCATTGCCTTGCGGACTTCCGGGTCGCGGCGGAGTTCGGCGGAGCGAAGAATTTCCTCTGCCTTCTGGAGCGTGCGTGCGGCTTCTTCAGGACTGGTGGCGGGCGACTGCTCTCCGGCTCGAACACCGATGCTGATGATCGTGGCCATCGCGAGACCCACCACCACGGCAATCGACTTCTTGTGAATGGTCATGGTGGCAACCTCTCGTTGGAACTCGGGGGTGTTCCTGCTGCCCCCGAGTATCAGAGACCCGGGCAATCGGCATGATGGTTTGGTCGTCACGCGACGCCGAAGAAGTCGACCCCCTCGCGATAACCCCGCTCGGCCAGCAACCCGCGGATGCGACCGCGCGCCCCGTCGCTCCCCGCGGCAGCGAGCTGAATCGGCGACGAATCGCCGGCCGGTTGGATCGCATCGATGCCCAACACTGGCACGCCGCCGATGCGCGACCCAATGCGCCGAGGATGCACGTCGATGAAGGCATGAATCGTCACGCCCTCCGACGCGAGCAACCGCGCCAATGCCTTCCCCGTGGGACCTCCGCCGGAGAGCACCACGCCTCTCTCCCGCACGGCCGGGAGCCGTGCCAGGTGATGCGCCTTGCAGGCGAGGAATTGCTCCAGCGAGTAGCGCCCATCGGTTCGCGAAAGACGTCCCGGCGAATCGCGCCATTCCAGCAGCGTTTCCTCCACCTTGCCGATGCGCCAGCCACCTGCTAGCACCCGCAACCACAGGTCGTGGTCCTCCGCCCACGGCATGTCGCGATAGCCGCCGAGGTCGCGCAACGCCTCGCGGCGCATCATGACACTCGGGTGCGCCACCGGGCTTTCAATGAACCGCGCCGCGGCGATTTCCTCCGGGGTCACCACCGAGTTCAGCCACTCCACATAGCGCCGCATCCCCGCGTTGTCCGGCACTTCTCCGAAGAGACGGACCAGACACGATACCACGGCGAGTGTCGGGTCCGCCTCCAGCATCGCAAGCTGCCGAGCAAGTCGCTCCGGCGCGCAGCGATCATCCGCATCCATGCGCGCTAGGAACGACGCCGAGGCCCATTCCACGCCCTTGTTCAGCGCATAGACAATGCCGTGACCCACAGATTCACGCAGCACGCGCACGCGACTGTTGCGCGCTGTATAGACAGCCACTGTGGCGCTGGTGTCGTCCGTCGATCCATCGTCCACCACGATGATTTCGATGTCGCGAAGAGTCTGCGCCAGCAGCGAATCCAGCGCTTCTGCGATGGTCGCCGCGCCGTCCCGAACTGGCAGGATGACACTGACTAGCGGAGCCCCCACGGTCAGTGACGCGCGCCGTTGCGGAGCGCCTCCGCATGGATGGGCGCCGCGTCAAATCCCCACTGTCCCGTCGGGTCGTAGATGGCGATGAACTCCTTGAGTTGCTCAAGGGTCAGCCCCGACTTGAGCAGCGACTCGGTCAATTGCAGCAACGCCCGCAGCCGCGCCGGTCGCTTCACTGGTTCGCCCACTCGCGATCCATCCAGGTCGATCAGCGCCCAGGCCGACAGGTCCTCCCACACGCCAACGCGCGTCTGATCGAAGTAGACGTGATCGCTCCGATAGTCGGCGTGATAGATGTCCAGATCGTGGAGACGCCGCGTGAACGCCGCCAGGCTCTTCCACTCGCGATCGTAGCGTTTGTGCTCCTTGAAGAACGCCTTCGCCTCGCGCCACGACGGCTCCAGCGCCCGGGTCGCGAGGAACACCGCGGCGCACCCCACCGAAGGATCGAATGCCTCGCCATAGAAGAGCGGCTTCGGCACCCAGACACCCGCCGCCCCGATGGCCCGCGCCAGGTTCCATTCGCGCCACTCCTTGCTCGGCCGCACAAGCGCCTGCAATCGGTCGACGAATGAACGGCGCAGGCTGCGCTTGAAGTAGATTCGCTCGTCGCGCCCTCCCACCGCCACCGTCATTCCCACCACGGTCCGCGCGCTCGAAACCTTCGCCACATGCCAGTCGGGAAAATCCTGCGGCGTGCGTCGGAGCTGCTTCCACGGCAACGCCAGCGGGTCCAGCGACTCATAGCCCGGCTCCACCACGCGCACGCGGTACGGACCTTCAGAGCTCTTGGATGGTCGAGGATTCGGGACGGAAGAGGGCACTTTCAAGACACACCGCGCTGGGATCGACGTCGACCAAGCAGAGCAGGGCGAGCACGCGCAATGGAAACCGGGATGCCGAGGCGCTATTCGATCAACCCGGCCTGCCTCAGCAGCACCACGATCACATCGTCGCAGGCACCGGGGGCTTGCTTGTTCGCGCGGTTGGTCACCGCGAGCGCCCCCACTCCCTTCTCCGGCGCGATCCACACGACCGCGTACCACATGGTGTTGCTCCCCGTCGCGGTCAGGACGCGCCCGCCCCACGGGCGCTCCGCCACCAGCCATCCGAAGGCCTCATGGGTCCCAGGGACCGGCGTCTGCAACTTCATGATGCTGGCGGCCGACAGTCCCAGGCGCGGCTCCGCCTCGCGTCGCAGATGGACAGCGACGAACTTTCCCCAGTCCTCCAGCGAGCAATGTACGGTTCCCGCCGGTGCGATCGCGGGAGGGTTGTCGAGGAAGACAGGCACCGGACTCCATAGCCGCTCCGAGTGCCCCCACGGCTGTGTGACAGCGTCTGCTGCTCCCGGCGGACCGAACCCGGCGGTCGTCATCCCAAGTGGCTCGAACAGCTTCTTCCGCATCAGCTCCTCCCACTCGATGCCCGTGGCGCGTTCCGCCATGATGCCCGCAATCGCGAAGCCCGCGTTGGAGTAGACACTCTTCGTCCCGGGAGTCGCCGCCGGAGGCACCGCCAACACCCCCGCAAAAAGCTTCTCGCGCTGGGCCTTCGGACTCATCTCGTGGGCCGTCCGCATCAGCTCGGCCCACAGCACCGGCGGCACGTCCCCAACAATCCCGCCGCGGTGGGTCAGCAACTGCTCCAACGTGACGTCCCGATAGACCGGCAGGATGCCATCTGCCATCTCGGGAAAGCTCTCCCCGATCGTCTGCTCGAACCTGAGCTTCCCCTCCTCCACGAGGATGGCGATCACGGTGGCGGTCATGGCCTTGGTGCATGACCCGATATGGACGGAATCGCCGGGAAGCGCCACGTCCGGTGCCCCCTGCTTCCGCTGACCTGTCATCCCGACCGCCACCACTTCCGGCCCCTTGAGAAGCGCGCCGCCCAGGGCGATCATTCCGCGCCCTTTCCGGATCGTTTCCAGCCGCTCCTCGAGTGCGCCGTCGCGCACAGGTGCCGCCGCCCCTAGGGACGTACACAACGCCACGAGGAGCGTCAGGAATAGAAAGCGTGAGCGAAGCATGGGGAAGTCCTCCGTTGAATCCGTGCGCCGACGGCTCGATTGTCGCAGACTCTATCGCCGTGCTTCTGTTTCATTCAGGCCGACGACGAAAATCCACTGAGACTTGTCGCCCCGCCCTGACCAATCTTGCGGAGGTTGCGGAATCGCCAGCCCCTGCTTCCTCCACACCCGAGTCGGCCGTGGCAAAGGAACTGGCCAGCATCCGGGCGGCAGATCTGGAGAACTCAGGAATGCAGGATTCGGAGTTCGCCTCGATCCGCGCCGAGTTTGGAGACGGTGAGTGGTGAAAGAACGGAGGGATGGGCGCCCTCCGCATCAAGTCGTCCGGCGAGAACACGGCTGAATCAGGTACCGAACTGAAGACTCGAACGGCGGGCTCTTTCTTGAGGCATGAAGACCGTAACACTTGTCCGCCAGAAAGAGAGCCCCCAAGGTCGAATGGACCCCCTCAAGAAGACCTCTGGCATGAATGGCAAGAAAGCCACCCCGATCACCTCGCCGCCCGACGAGCACCACGATCGCATCGTCGCAGGCACGGGGGCGTCTTCTTGTCGTCCCGTAGACGACAACTTCCTCATTCCGATCGGGTCACCCCAAACTGCCCCAGGTGGTGATCGAGGTGGATACTGTGCACCTTGCTCCATTCACGCAACGTGATCATCCCCAGCCACGGATCGAGCGTGCGACGATCAGGCTCGGCCTCAGCCGCCTCAACGAAGTTCGTCAGTTGCTCCAACAGCGCTTTCCGGCTCCCCTCAAAATCCGTCGTCGGCTCGGGCGTAATCGACGCCGGGGCCTTGATGACGCCTTTCGGTAGCGGCAGCACATTGATCGCCAGCCACCGGATGGGCCGACTTCGCAGGAACACATTGCTCAGATCCTCGCACGCGGCGGTGCCGACGCTGACCCGGAACGTCGCCTCCAAGTGGGCCACCATGCGATGCACCGTCATGGAACCGAACTTCGCCGTCATCTCGGGTCGGAGACGATGAATCCTCCGTTCGAATGCGGGGGCGGTCTGGCGGTTTAGGGGGAGGCGAGTCATGATAAGTCCATTCTGGCCCCGAGCGGGCAATCATCACCGAGGAGCAATATCGGTACCCTCGCGGGGCCCACTCCTTGCTGCTGCTCCTGGCGAGACACCCCCAAGGAACAAACCGACCCATGGCCAAGAAAACTTCCGAAGAAACCCCCTCCGAAATGATCGGCAAGAAGGCCCCGGCCTTCGCCCTGCCTGATCAGGACGGCAAGACCCACAAGCTGAGCGACTACAAAGGCAAGTGCGTGGTGCTCTATTGGTACCCGAAGGACGACACGCCGGGCTTTGTCTTTACGCACGAAAACGGTATCGCAGCCTAACCTCTATAAGGAGAACGTTCCGTGGCCAAGAAAGCCTCTGAAGAAGCACCCAGCGAGATGATCGGCAAGAAGGCTCCCTCCTTCAGCCTGCCGGA